>JALOPH010000240.1 GCA_025453995.1 Desulfobacterales bacterium | reverse complement strand
TTTTCTTGGCCAATCCCATGGCCGGTATCGCTGACCGTCAATTTGAGATAATGACCGGGCTTGATGTTTAAAGACCGGGCAAATTCAGTTGAAGTTATTTGATCCGAATCGAGACTGATGGACAGCGTTCCGCCTTTTTCAAACATCGATTGCGCGGCGTTTGTTCCAAGATTCATCAAAACCTGATGAATTTGACCCGGGTTTGCATCTGTCAAGCCGGTGTGTTCGGATATGTTTTCATGAATCTTAATGGATACAGGAAGCGTGGCTTTTAAGAGCCGAACGACATCAATGACAATCGTGTCTAATTTTATCGGCTTGCGTTTTTGCTCGGCCTGGCGGCTGATGGATAGGATTTGCCGCACCAGATCGATGGCACGGTTCGTCGCCTTGAACATTTCTCCAAGATACTGAAACACCTTGTCGTCAGGATCGACATTTATCTTGGACAATTCAATGTATCCGAGAATCGCGGACAAAATATTATTGAAGTCATGGGCAATGCCGCCGGCCAGTGTGCCGATTGCTTCCATTTTTTGAGATTGAATCAGTTGGGCCTCAAGACGCCGCTGGGTCGTGATATCATGAAATATATTGATGGTAAAAAATTCTCCTTTAATTTGAATCAGCTTCGAATAGACGAGCATTTGAAAAGGAGTTCCGTCCCTGGAAGTCGCACTTATTTCAAAATCTGAAACTTCGCCGTAGGCTGTTAAAAGTTCTATGAAGCGTTGCCGTTCTTCAACAGGGAATCCCAGGTCGATAATGTATTTTCCGATGATTTCATTGCGCCGGGACTGAATAAATTGACAGAATTTTTCATTGACATCGATGATTTTGCCGTTCAGATCGGTTAGGGATATGGGTTGGGGTATCAGGTTATAGAGCTGCCTGAATTTAATTTCACTTTCACGCAGCGCTTCTTCCACACGTTTCTGATCGGATAAATCCGTTGCAACACCTATAAATCCAATGGCCTTACCCGTTTCATCCCGCTGAAGCGTCGTGGTCATATTTGTGGCAAAGAGGCTGCCATCGGATCTTTTGTGCCCGATCTCCCCGGAGTTGTATCCGGTGCGCATGGTTTTTTTGTTAAATGGGATGACTTCGTTGATATTCTGCTCATCGCTGTGGAACATGCTCAGGTGTTTGCCGATAAGAGCCTGGGGAGCATATCCGTGCATGTCGGCCCATGCCTGGTTCGTGTATGTGATGAATCCGTTTAAATCTGCCGTGGCGACTCCCTCACCGATCTGGTTGACGATATTGATTAACCGGTAAGCGCTTTTTTCATTTTTTTTCCGAGCCGATACGTTCCGAATAAAAAACAACAAAAGAGATTTGTCTGCATATAAAAATTTTTTTAAATTGATTTCAATCCATAGCTTGTTGCCGGTTTTATCGACACAGACCCACTCATAAATCTGGGCTTTGCCAAGCAGCGCTTCTTTATGCTTGATCCGGGCGTCGTGCAATGAATAGGGAGGGTCCGATGAATAGATTATCCCGAGGTTGAGGAGACTGACCTCTTCAGGTGAGCAACCGAACATATCGCACAGGGCTTGATTGAATTTAACAATTTTATCCAGTTCAGGATCATATAATACAATCGCTTCATCGGACGCATCAAATATGGATTTATATCTGTTTTCAGTTTGGTGCGGATGAATAACACGAAGTTTCAGCCGACGTTTTAAAATGATATTCCATATCGATACAAACACCAGAAGCGCCAGAGCAATAGCGAGCGAAAACTGCACAAGTGTCATTTCATGCATCCTGGCACTGAATCTTCTGAATGGAAACTTTCATTTGCTCAAATATTCCAGAAGAATTTTGAGCATCCTTCGGATGGGTTCAGCAGCGCCCCACAGCAACTGATCTCCGACGGTATATAAGGTTAGAAATTGGGGGCCGATGTTCATTTTGTGGATTCTTCCCACAGGCACCGTTAATGTGCCGGTGACTGCCGCGGGCGTAAGATGTTTGAGGGTGTCTTCCTTGGTATTGGGAATTACCTTTACCCATTGGTTGGCCGTTGAAATAATTGACACGATCTCTTCAAGAGGCAGATCTTTATTTAACTTAATCGTCAAAGCCTGACTATGGCATCGCATGGCGCCAACGCGCACGCAGATGCCGTCTACCGGGACGGGATGATCGGTTTCGAGAATTTTATTGGTTTCCGCAAAACCTTTCCATTCCTCACGGGTCTGTCCGTTTTCATGTGCGGTGTCTATCCAGGGGATAACGTTCCCCGCAAGAGGAGCGCCGAAGCATTCAGTTGGGAATGTTTTGCTTTGCAGGGTTTCAAGCACGCGGCGGTCCAAATCAAGAATTGCGGAGCTCGGGTCCGCAAGTCCGCCGGAAGCCTTCCCGATGACTGACATTTGAGCGACCAACTCCCGCATATTATTGGCGCCGGCGCCGGAAGCCGCCTGATAGGTCATGGATGAAAGCCATTCAATATGCCCGTTTAAAAACAATCCGCCGACTGCCATTAACATCAGGCTGACCGTACAGTTCCCGCCGATATAATTTTTAACCCCATTCTTGAGGGCATTATCGATCACATGACGATTGACGGGATCAAGCACAATGATGCTGTCCTCGGTCATGCGGAGGGTGGATGCGGCATCGATCCAATATCCTGTCCACCCGCTGTCGCGCAGCTTGGGATAGACTTCTTTGGTATAGTTGCCGCCCTGACAGGTTACGATGATATCCATTTCAGACAGCGTTTTGATATCATGCGCATCCTGCAACGGGGGGAGTTCGATGCCGATATTCGGGCCATTTTGACCGACTTGAGAAGTGGACGCAAACAGCGGCTTAAAGCCTTTAAAATCCTTTTCCGCATTCATCCTTTCCATGAGAACGGCTCCGACCATTCCTCGCCAGCCGATAAAACCGACGTTCAACATGCAAACTTCCTTTCAAAAAACTTGATTGTTTTATTTCAGAGATGATAGATAACCAACATTTAGGATTCATTTCAAAATTTGACTTTTTTATCTATAAGATTTTAATGATATTTGTCAATAACAACGTTCCTGCAAAACATCCTTGATGAAAAAGAAGTAAAATATGCCGATATATGAATACAGCGCTTTAAATATTAAAGGAAAGACGGTCACGGATATCATCGACGCGGAAAGCATTGTGCTGGCGCGCCAAAAACTCCGCACAGCCAATATCTATCCGATTTCAATCAAAGAAGTATATGATACTTCAGCGGCGAAGGAAATCCGGCTTTCATTTTTGACAAAATTTTTCCTGCCCAAGGTGTCATCCGCTGAACTTTCCATCATGACCCGTCAGCTTGCGACGCTGCTCGGCGCAGGGTTCCCATTGGTTTCCGCCCTGTACACCCTTGTGCCGCAAACACGTTCCTATTCATTTAAACGCATTCTTTCCCAGATCAAGGACTCTATTGAGGAAGGCAGCAGTTTTGCGGCGGCGCTGTCCCAATATCCGGAGGTTTTCTCAGATATTTATATCAATATGGTGCGTTCCGGAGAATCTTCCGGGACACTGGAACTGGTTCTGGAACGCCTGGCGGATATCAACGAGCGTCAGCAATCCTTAAACAACAGAATCCGTTCGGCGCTCGCATATCCGGTATTAATGTTTTTCATCGGCGTGATCGTCCTGTTTGTGCTGCTAACCTATATTGTTCCGAGTATCACATCGATCTTTATGGACATGGGCCAACAATTACCGGCGCCCACGCGCTTTCTGATAGCTGCCAGTAAATATCTCAAAACCGGCTGGTGGATCATCGTGTTGTTGATCGTCCTTGTCATTATCGCCGTGAAGCGGATTAAAAAATCCGACAAAGGAAAATTCTGGTATGACAAGACGTTGCTTTCACTGCCCGGACTCGGCGCATTGATTAAAAAAGTCGCCGTAGCCCGGTTTACGAGAACGCTCGGCACCCTGCTTGAAAACGGTGTGCCGCTATTGTCGGCTTTGGGGATTGTAAAAAATATCGTCGGCAACCAGCTTATCGCCAATTCCATCAATTATGCGGCAGATGAGGTTGAAAAAGGAAACGGACTGGGAAAATCCTTAAACACCTCAAGCATATTTCCGCATATTTCCATTCAAATGATACAGGTCGGAGAACAAAGCGGACAATTAGAAACCATGTTAAACAAGGTGGCGGACATCTATGAAAATGAAGTTCAAAACACAATCGTCGGATTAACCGCCCTGCTTGAACCGCTGATTATTCTGTTTATGGGAGTTATTGTCGGGTTCATCGTTTTGTCCATCTGTTTGCCGATTTTTGAAATGAATCAATTGGTCCGATAATCTTCGGATTAAAATTTTCGCTGAACCTTGACTGTCACTCCATCTGAATCAACGCCTGCCATCAGGTCAAAATTGAATTGATTTTTAAGATGATTGATAAATTCGATTTTTTTCTTTTTATTGTATTTATGAGCGCTTGAAACACCGCCATAGATATTTCCGCCGTAGAAGCCAAGCCCGACGGCAGCGATCATCCCGCCCAGCACATTCAAATCCTTGTTGAAGCTTTCACAGGCCGCTGCCGCGCAGGCGCTGTTGATCACCAGGGATATGAATGCATCATTGTAACGGCCGCAGTACGCGTAGCCACCTCCTGGAAAAACAGATAAAAAGCCTGCCAAAAGAGGTGATTTAGAGGGAATATGTTGAAAATCATTCAAGGCAAGGACAATTGAGTCGACGGGATAACCTGACCTTCCGGAAAGATTAATTTTTTCAAAAAAAAGATATGCATTTTGAAAGTCCCCTGACTCAACATAACTCCAGGCCAATTGATAGTAAATTTTTTTAAGATATTCGGGATTTTGTGTCCATTTTGTCAGGTTGTGAAGGATATTGATGGCGGCGTCCGTATCATTCATCGCCATATGGCACCGGCTCAAAAACAATCCGCTTTCAATTCCAGTCTCAGTGGGGCCATACTGATCCAGCAGAACAGAAAATTCATGCAAAGCGTTTCCATAATCTTTTTGATGATACAATGACAGGCCGATTTTATATCGGGCTTCTTCTACGCGGACATCCTGGGGGAAGAAAAAGAGAAATTTTTTAAATTCGACTTTTGCTGACTGGTAGTCTTTGCTTTGATAAAGAGAGTCGGCAAATTCAAATTG
>JALOPH010000061.1 GCA_025453995.1 Desulfobacterales bacterium | reverse complement strand
CCCCAACTCATTCTCGATTCTAAATTGATCTGGTGTGGTATGTTTGGCTGACCAGTCAAAGGCCAGATCTTCGCCTGCATGGTGACTCTCATAATCTTTAGCCAACACCTGTTCCGAACGGCAGGACAAGTCGGGAAGTCCGCAATGATCTTCACAGCTAAGGAATCTGCGTTTGGGAACAAAGCGGCCTATGAATCCCGGAAGCCTGCGACGCAAACCCGCAAGGATGGCGTCAATGGATATAGACCCAGGTCGGTTGCGATTAAAAATCAAAAAACTGCGACTCATCATTGCTCTCCGGCATAACTTATTGAAATGCTATTGCCTTAAAACGATCTTAATTCTTTTTATGATTAAAAGACTGGATCAATCTTATCCAGCTTCGCATACTGAATATATTTTCCCTTATGGCATAAATAAAGTATTTCCTGGAACGCCGACTGTCATTATGCCGCAAATTTTCAGCAATAAAATAATACCCGGCTTCCAAACTATTTCTCTTCATCTCTCTATGTTTGACTGGTCTATATTCAGCAGCCTTTAACAAGAACGGAGATTCATCTTGGCCCCCCATTCGGGCTATAAAAGCGCTTCGGGACATTTCTGCCATCTTTTTCTGCTGTTTGACATTTCTCATGCTGATGCTTTGAGGAAAGATCCGGGCTTTATAGAGAACCTGGGGAACTATAAAATATTTTGATATCTGGGCCATCCGATACCACAGGTCCCAGTCCTGGCCATAATAGAATTGCCAACGATATCCACCTGCAGAATCATAAACCGTTTTTCTGAACATGACTGATCCATGATGCGAAATATCGCCGACAAGTCCCTGCTCAGGATTAGCCGGCAACAAATCAACAGGCGTTGCGTTTTCCGGCTTGCCTTTTGCGATCCACAAATGCTCCCATTCGGGAGCGCAGAATTCAGTCCAGCAGGAAACAAACCCTGCATCCGGATATTGATCCAGTACCATTTTCTGCTGTTGAAGCCGGCTGGGAACCATTATATCCCCGGCATCCATACGAGCGATATAGCTCCCCTGGGCGCGCCTGCATCCGTCGATCAAAGCCATTGTAATGCCCTGGTTTTCCTTCTCGATCACCCTGACCCTTAAATCCCGGCCGGCGTACTCTGCCAGAATCGGTCTGGTTTCGGGATCGCGCGATCCGTCATTGATTATGACAAATTCGAAATCCTCAAATGTTTGCGAAAGGACACTGTCAATGCTGGGACGCAGTTCCTTTCCATTGTTACAGGTGCTCATAACCACAGAGATATTGGGCGCGGAATCCATGAATTAAAACTTTAATTTCATAAGATTATAAAAATATGGGAAATAAAGCCGAATCAATACTTTGATAAACTCTTCAGGCGCTGCGGGCAGGGCCGGTAATGCCTGCGCCATGGACAGCCTGAACAATTTCCTTCCTGTTTTGGAATCGCCGGAGAGCAGGCATTCGGCAGCATATGACCAGATGATTTGACTGACGGTTTTTTTGATGAGCCGGTGATACCGATAGTCAAAGTATTCATCTATATGCTCAAACAGCTCAATTCCTTTTTGCGCCTTATCCATTTGCCGGCGAGCAGACCAAATGCCCCCCTCATGAAGCCGGTAAACCGACAGGTATTCTGGAATAAATCCCACAGGGCCTTTTTCCGCGCACAACAAATAAAGAGGCCGGTCCGCGCAATACACCCGCCAGAACCATGAAGGAAATCGGATTAATGCCTTTCGCAATAAAATACTCGAAAAGTGAAAGTTGTATTCAGGAATCAAATCTTCAACACCATATGCATCCAGTATCCGGGATGGCCCTTGCTGCCCGGCTGATCGCCACTCCTTGCCCTGTCCCCGTTCGATCCTTTCCGTAAAGGCGCCGCACATGGAAAAATTGGTATTTTTATTCAAAAAATCAACCTGTTTGGCCAGCTTGCGATCATCGCTCCAATAATCATCTCCCTCGCAAAAAGCGATATATGCCCCCCGGCACCGGCACCAGAGCCGGGAAATATTTCGATGCATCCCCACATTCGTTTCGGCACTAATCAAGCGGATTCTGTAAGGGTCTTTCTTTTGATAGATGCGGCAGATTTTTAAGGTATGATCCGTTGATTGATCTTCCCCGATTAAAATCTCAAAGGGGAAATCCGTTTTTTGCCTTAAAACTGGTTCAATGGCTTCAGCAATGAATTCATCATGGTTATAAGTGATCAGAATCACGCTCACAAGGGGATTTTCGACAAGCTGACTCCCGCCGCCCTCTTCCGTTGCCGGGATATCCAACATTTCACGATCACTGATGAACATATTGATGTTCCCGTCTAATGAGGCAAAGTAACACTTCCGCCTTTGTAATGAATTAGTTTTTCAAAAAAAAGAAACGCTCTTCCGGTAAAGCGCCACCCGAAAAATCTTGCAGACCAGCCCACAAGCGACATTTTATAATCAGGGCCCAATGCGTTTTTTTTTGACAATGCAAGAAGATCCCAGGCTGCCCGGCTTTCACCTAAGGCGCCCACCCGCCTGGAAAGAGAAAAGGCCCATCTTGAAAAATGCTGCATTTCGGGTGCATCTGCCGGCACTCCCGCCCTGACCGCACATTCATACAGACGCGGGAGGAACCATGACTCATCACGGAGATAATCATCCTTCGCGCCCTGGGATACCCGATTATCCCCGAAATGATGGCGATGGCATGAAACGGGAGTATCGCAGAATATCAATTTCGGTCTAAATGCCCCCATCCTGGCTTCCAGGTCCCAGTCTTCGGGTCGCTGTTTGGGCCAGGGGCCGGCCAGATCCGAAATTTTACGGCTATATAAAGGCGTGTGGGTGTGCCACCATCTGTCAACTAAAAGCGCTGGGAATAAATAATCAATTTTTTTGCCGGTCCATTTACTCGGTTCCTCTAACACGTCTCCCTGGTCATCCACCAGCCGGCTGATCCCATAGGCAATCCCGCATTCCGGATGAACTTTCAAAGCATTCACCTGGATCATAAATTTTTCCGGCAAAAGCCAATCGTCGCTGTCCAGATATTGAATGTATTCGCCCTTGGCTTTTAATCGGCCTGCTTCACGGGCAAGACCCGGTCCGCCGTTTTCCTTGCGGATCACCGTGATTTCCTGAGGATATGATGATTTCAGTTCATCCAGAACGTTGGGGGTTTCATCCGTGGAGCCGTCGTTCACAACAATGATTTCAATGGGCCGATAGGTCTGAGAGAGCACGCTTTCAACAGCCTTGCGGATCATCTGGGGGCGGTTGTAGACAGGGATAATGGTTGATACCAGACCAGGAATGACTTCTGAAAAACTTGTCATCTTAAATACGGCTCATCGGAATTTCTGTCACGAATCACTTGTACCGGCACGCCATAGGCTACTTTGTTGTCGCCGATAACTTTGTTTACAAGGGAGCCGGCGCCGACAACAGTATAGTTGCCGATGGCTATCTTTCCCAGGACATTGGCGCCAAGCCCCACCGCCGAACAAAAACCGATAAACGCCTGGCCGCCGCAGGTAACTCCCGGGGCCAGGCTGGAAAAATCCTCCATCACAGAATTATGATCCAGGGATGCCTTGGTGTTCACAATGCATCCAGCGCCAACCCGACAGCCATGGTTAATGGCAGCCTGTGCCATGACAACCGTTCCCGAACCGATTGTTACATCATGCGAAACAGCGGCCGATGGATGAATGGTGGTGATAAAATTGAAATCCGGGATCATGTTTTTGATCCGCCCGGTCAACGCGCTGCGCTGGTAATTATCCCCAATACAGACCAGTCCTTCTTTAAAATTCATTTTATTTACAATGTCCGGCAGGTGGCCTTCCCTGCCGAGGACCTCATAACCGAAAGCTAAAGAACCAATCGGCTTCTTCGAATCAATTAATCCGGCAATGGCATATTTGCCTTCAGCCTCAATCACACCCGCGACCGATTCTGCATGGCCGCCGGCGCCGAAAAGAATCACCTGTATATTCATGCTCCCTCGCTTACAGCAGACTGCAGATCCGGCGGATAATCTCTTGATTCACGGCTGTTCCGGTGGGAAAGACAAGCAGTCGGCTTGAAATTTTTTCTGTGTTTGGCAGCAGCAGACCGGCATTGGGATAATAAGACCGGTAGGGCTCCATTTTATGGCATCCCGGCCAGAAATAGCGGCGCACCAGTATATTTTCAGCATGCAGCTTTTTGATGAGTTCTTCTCTTTTCAGCGGATAATCGTCTCCGACTTCAGCAACAATATACTGCCAGTTGCATTGATCGGATTCGTCATATTCCATGAGCTTTATGCCTTTGATGTTTTTCAAGCACTCCCTGTAAACCTGATAATTCATCCGGTTTATTTCTATAAATTCATCAATGCACTCAAAATTTGTCAATCCCATGGCCGCGGATATTTCTGGCATTTTGCCGTTGATGCCGATGTAGATGACGTTATCATAACCGGCAAATCCGAAATTCTGCATCAAACGGATCTTCTCAGCAAGCGCGTCATTGTTGGTCGCGATTCCGCCGCCCTCAAATGTGTTAAAAACCTTGGTGGCATGAAAACTGAAAATTTCGCAATCGCCGAACCCGCCGATCATTTTGCCTTGATAAGAGCATCCAAACGCATGGGCGGCATCAAACATCAATCTGAGGTTATGATTTTCAGCAACCGTTCTTAAGGCATCCATATCGCAGGGGCGGCCGTACAAATGAACGCCGATGATGCCGGTTGTCCGGGGGGTGAGGTGCCGTGCAATTTCTTTGGGGTCAATACAATAGCTGACCGGATCGATATCGCAGAAAACCGGCTGAATCTCCTGCCATTGGAGGGCATGGGCCGTGGCAATGAACGTCAGCGAGGGAATAATCACCTCACCGGTCAAACACATTGCGCGGATGGCGATCTCCAAGGCAACCGTCCCATTGCACATTGAAATAAAATGCCGGACGCCAAGATAGGCCGCGATTTTTTTCTCAAGCTCAATCACAAACGGCCCCCTGTTGGTCAGCCATGCATTGTCCATGATCTGGTTCATCCGCTGAAAAAATTTTTCCCGGCTGCCGATGTTCGGTTTTCCAACATGCAGGATCTGGCTATCTTTCATGTATTAATCCTATCAAAACCAATTTATTTGCCTTTTTCAGATAAAATCCTCAAATACCGTTCATCAAAAAGTCGAATGCCAGCCATCAATTTACTATTTTGCCAGTTTTTAATTGGCTTATATGGATAATTTAAAAACTTCTCCACTTCCAGAATGCACCGCGATAGATAATTTTCATAAGTATCCAATCGATAAACGATACAGCGTCTTTTATTTTCTCGGACGTAAGGCAGCATTCCCTGATACTTCTGAAAAGAGAGCCCCTCTATTATTTTTAATAATTCATCTAATGTTTCAAAAACAATTAAACCGCGAGTGTCAAAAATATCACCTATTTTTGGACAACCCCAATAAATGGGAACGGTGTCGCAGAAAAAACAGTCAATAATTTTTTCTGTGTAATAAAAATTTTCGCGGCAATTCTCCAAAGCGATGGAAAAACAATAGGGAACCAAACCTTCTGATTTAAATTTTATGAATTTAATACCTTTTCCGTATAAATGAACGTTCTTCCTTTCAGACAACTTATTTGCAATTTCATGACGAAAAATGTAGCCGTGTTCCTGAGGATGTTCTAAATTCCCTATGAATGAGACAAGTTCGGTCTTAGTAATATTTCTAATTGTCTTGTCACGCAATGCCCAATTTGTGCTGAAATCAACTCTTCTAAAAGGTTTGCCCTTTTCGATCAAGTCTTCTCTATGTGTCAAAACCAACTTAAATCTCTTTGCAAGAATTCTCTCATCCAATAGTCGAGTGTGAATCGGGCTTTCTTTGAGAATTGCGACTCTACGATCCCGGGGATAAAAAAATGCCAGATTGGATGCCGCAAAACTATCCATTAAAAAAATCCAAGATTCCTCTATGACCTTTTCGTCAAGATTTAAAACTCTTAGGCTATATAAATTATCACCGATTACCAATTCATGTTCTTTATCAACATATGTATGAGGATCATATATATAGACTTTCCTTTGGGTTGTTTGCCTATCCTTATTGGGTAAATCCAGCAAATTCATATGTATAAAATTTATCCGCCAAGTTGGATTTAATTAAAAAAGAAAATTATTATTGGTTAAAACATCAAAGCATTATTCAAAATCCGATTCTGTTAGCTGTTGAAGATGTTTTTTTGGTTTAAACATGTGGCCAAAGAACGACCTTGCTAAACTTATTCTTAATTCTGTTGAAGAAATAAAATTTACATTATTCTTTGTGTTTTTTGAGTCAATAATAAACGGCAATGGCATTTTAGAAACTATATAGCCCTGGCTTATAATGCTTTGAATTTTTTCAGCCAGTACTGCCTCAAACGCCCACCCCCCCATATCATCAACTTCATTATAGGCATCCATCATGAAGTTTCTCCAAATATCAACTCGAGACCAAAAAAAGGCGGTTGAAACTATAGGGACTTTGCCATTAAATTTTTGAAGCCCCTGACAAATAAAATCTATAGGGGGTCCATTTATGAACCCTTCTTCAATGATTTGAAGAATTCTTTTCAAATTTCTTAATTTATAACGACCAGTCAATTTGAAAAATGAATCGTTTGATTGAAGCAATTCAGAAGCTCCGAGAGCTTGAGAGATCAAAAATCCCTCCCCGTATCCTTTTCCTTTTACTTCCGCTTCATTTTCAATGGGAATATTTAAAACTTCAATTTTAAGCCTTTTACTTTCAAATGATTTTGCCAGTAAATGCAGATCTGAAATAAATTCTGAATTTGAGTTGTCCGCATATATGATATTTTCAAACAGCTTTGTCCTAACAAGATATTCCAAGGCTTCAGTGTATTGCCGGTAGCGTTGCTTTTCAGTCTGAACGATCTTGTAAATTCCAGCAGTTGAATGAGGCAGAATTGTTGACGTCAGAAGAATTGGAATTGAGATAGCCATAAGATTTTAAAATACTCAAAACCTATAATAATATTGCACCCACGTTTGTTGCCGGAAAATAGACACCCGACTCTTTGATTAAGCCATCAGATTCCAGTTGAATTTGATTTTTGAGCTTCCCCAGAATTTGCAAATTGGGGATTGTTAATGCGATATCCAAATAATATAGCCCTTTACATAAATTTGGAATGGGAACATACCATTGGATATTGTGATTTCCTTATATTTCATTATAATTATTGTAAAACCGTCCCGGACTATAAAATGCGATATGATCTCCTTTTGCATCATATAAACGCAATTCTAACTCCACTGAAATCTTCTTTGGCGATTCTACGGCAAAGTCAATAATTATGGCGCCGTTATTTTCTGATAAAAAAACACTCCCTGAACTTTTATTATTGATCATTATGGATTCAATGGAAAATTCAGTAGTATATGTTTGCCATTGGTCCAAATATGTTGCTGAGGAAATCCCAGATGTTAAATACTCTTTTATATAAAAATTTACTGCTTCTTTTATATTACACTTCGGCACTTCTATTATACCATTGCTTAAAACGACACCATCTTTACACAACTGTGTAATCGATGACATATTATGGCTCACAAACAGCACCGTCCTTCCACGCCCGGCCACGTCCTGCATTTTTCCGATGCATTTTTTCTGGAACTCCGCGTCGCCGACTGCAAGGACTTCGTCCACGATTAAAATCTCAGGCTCCAGATGGGCCGCGACGGCAAAGCCAAGTCGGACAATCATTCCGGAGGAGTATCGTTTGACAGGAGTATCAATATAGCGCTCGCATCCCGAAAAATCCACGATTTCATCAAGCTTCCGGGTCACTTCCGCTTTTGTCATGCCGTTGATGGCGCCGTTGAGATAAATGTTCTCGCGGCCGGTTAACTCCGGGTGAAACCCGGTCCCAACTTCAAGGAGGGATGCAATCCGGCCTTTAACTTTGACAGTGCCGGTCGTTGGGGCCGTGACCCGTGATAAAATTTTAAGTAGCGTGGATTTACCGGCCCCGTTCCGGCCGATGATGCCCAGGACTTCCCCTCGCTTAACTTCAAAATGAATGTCCCTGAGCGCCCAGACATATTCGGAAGTGCCGCTTTGGCTTCGGTCATTGGTCTCGCCCACCTTCAGGTACGGATCAGGCTTGCCCCTGAACTTCGCCCACCATCTGTTGATATCGTGGCTGAGGGATCCTGTTCCCACAAGGCCGAGGCGGTATTGTTTGCTTAAGTTTTCAGCTTCTATTGCAAGATCAGTCATTAAACCGTATCCATAAAAGTTCTTTCAATGCGCGTAAACATGACCATTCCGATCAAAAGAACAATCACTGTAAAGCCGGCGGAATAGCCCAGATATGCCCAGGAAAAAGATCCCTGTCCCATGAATCCGTACCTGAAAGCTTCAATGATCGGCGTCATGGGGTTTGAAAGGATAAACAGCCTGTATTTTTCAGGAATTGAGGAAAGCGGATAAATGGCCGTTGTGGCGAACATCAGCAGCCGGATACCAAAATCCAGAAGAAATCTCATATCCCGGTATTTGGTGGTCAGGGATGAAAAGATGATTCCCAACCCCAGACTCATGCCGGCCATCAGAAGAAAAAGGATTGGGAAAAGGAGAATGCACGCATTGGGGCGCACCTCTGCGCCCGTAAAAATAAAATACCCCATAAAGCAAAGAAAAAACACAAATTGCAATGCCAGGGTGAGGGCCTGGGAAATGACAATGGAGACAGGCACCACAAGACGCGGAAAATATACTTTCCCGAAAAGGTGCGCGTTGTCGATAAATGTCGTAGAACACATGGTCAGGCAGCCAGAAAAATAGAGCCAGAGGACATTGCCGGAAAGGTAAAAAAGCATTTTCGGCAGGCCGTCGGTGGAAAGCTGGGCGATATTGCCGAATACAATGGTGAACATGATGGTGGAAAGCAGCGGCTGAATCACGAACCAGGCAGGCCCTAAAATCGTCTGCTTGAATTTTGACACAAAATCACGGCGGACCAGCAGTGTGATAAGATCCCGGTACCGCCAAAGTTCTTTTAACTGCAAGTCAAAAAGCCCTTTGCCGGGTTGGATCACAAAATCCCAGTCCGACTTATTTTCAGGAACGGATAAGCTCATTCCATCTCCCGGAATACCAATAAAACAGCACGGTTTCTTCGGCTGCGCAATATTGATAAAACAGTTCTGAGAATCCATCCCGATGGGCTACTTTAAAATTCAGGCCAACCGGTCGGTCTCTTTTGATTTTCCGATTAATTTCCGTAGTCTCGGGCCAATTTTTAACTGCCTTCGATATCTGGAAAATATTGATTCATCCAGTCCGATCATTTTGGGGTATTCCGTTTTTGCTTTTTGAATAAACCGTTCAGCAATTCTCAGTTTTTCAGATTTGCCATCAACGCGATCCATGGTTTTCCGAAATGCTTTAAAGGCTTTATCCATATAGGGCTGATAATGCCAGAAGACTGCATCCTCGGGCCGATACCCCCTGCTGGTATAATGTTTGAAATTCTGAACAGGATAACTGTATGAAACCGGCAATTCATAAAAACGGTCATAAACAGATGCAGCCAGCGCGCAAATCGTCATCTGCTCCCTCAAATAGTAAGCTTTTGGGATAAATGGCGCCTTTCTCAAGGATTCATCGAATATTTCCATCCATCTGTTCATCAAACCTGCTGACCGCCGGCAAGCAATCACCCCGCTGCACCACCATCCGCGCACTGTTTCATCACTCAACAGGGTTGTTACATAGGGTTCAAAATGAACATCAGCGATATCATATAGACTTCTCCACATCGGTTCATATTCCTCATCTGATGGGCCAAAAGAAGCCACGGTCTTGGTGAATTCAACGACCATGCCCAGATCCTTCATCGCCGGCAGAAAAAGCAATTCCGGCGCGTTCCAGCAAAAAATATCACTGTCAAGAAAAACCAGATATTCCTCTTTTAAGTTTTTTTCAGCATGCGCCATTGAAAGCGGTTTGTTGGCCAATGGATAGTCAGTATAATCCCGGTTGATTGGCTCATCCACCAGTGTTATATTTTTATCAGTGTAAATCTCCCTGAGCCAGTCGGAAACGGCATTGTCTTTTCTCGGGCAATACGCATATAAACTTATATTTTTATATTTACCCCAGTTGTTTCTCAGAGAAAGCAGCATGCAAAGACCTTTATATTCGAGGTCCCCTCTTTCAATGCAACATACCACTGCAAGGCTGTTTTTTTGCATAAAACCGATTTTTCTGTGATGTTAATCCATATTACGATTTATTTGTTAGATCCTGAATCTAACAAAACAATGCCTGTCTTTCATAAGGTGATGGCTGCGGTATGTGCGATTGTGCCTTACATTTTAACACTCATAATGATGAATATTATCCTACGTTATTCTTATGAGGCAGGAACCATTTTTAGATCCCAAGACTTTTGCTCCGGCCTTGAAAAGACTTGTTTCCATTCCCCCTCGCCATATTGCTGAAGATCATAGGACATGGACGATAACAAAGCCCACGCCGCATCGAGATCCACTCCTCGGCAACGCATAAATTCTGTATTGAACTCGCAAAAAATTATAGGCCTAAATCGCTGTAATGCCCTTCGGGCGCCGATGAGCACTTCCAGTTCGAATCCTTCAACATCTATTTTTATACAGTCGAGACGATCCAATCCAATATCTAATACATGCTCGTCGAGAGTTATCATTTTTGAATCGGATTTTTCATTCGTCTCGGCCGAAACTTCTCCGACAATCACCGCGTTGCCAATATCGGCCGTTGCCTCAGAGATCATAAGAGATACATATCCGGAGCGAGAGCCCAAGGCGAAAGGGAATACATCCATCATGTAAGAAAAACCGTTTTGGGCAATGCTCTTTAGCAGCATATTCCTATTTCCGGCATGTGGTTCGTATGCCAGGATACGACCGTTCAAAGCTTTTATGTGCGGAGCCAGACCCATAGAGATCAATCCGACACTGGCACCAATATCCATAAAAACACAGCCTGGATGGCTAAGCGCGTTCTGGATAAAACTCACTAACCTCGAATCATACGTATGCAATACAAAAGCGTTCCAGTGGTCCGGACACCTCAAATCCACATAAACCCGCGATCCACAATGCAACGTGGCCAAAGCAATCGGCTCGTTCTGGAAGCTCAAAAATTTCGCTAAACAGTTACCGAGGATATCCCGTCCTTTGAAATGTGGAATACGACTAATCGTATCCAATACACTGTCGCGAAGACGAGATCTATAACTGCGATCATCCTCCAGCGTCAAATTCGCCTCCCCTTCTTTCTTGCTGTAAAAATGTCATCAATGCTTTTCTGTTCGATTCACCCCTGCTCATCTCCTTCGCCCCGTCCCCATCTGCCAGCCATAACGTGGCTTTGATCTTTTTTATTTTTTTTCAACAGGTTATCAAAATAATAAATTGTTTTTTTCAATCCTTCCTCCAGATGGACCCGCGGTTCCCACCCCAGTTTTTCCCTGGCCAGAGTAATATCCGGCCGGCGTTGGACCGGATCATCCTCCGGCAACGGCATATGGACCAATTTTGATTTTGAGCCGGTCAGTTCGATGACTTGTTCCGCCAGTTCTTTAATCGTAAATTCCTTGGGATTGCCAAGATTAACGGGCCCCGTAAAGTCGTCCGCTGTGTCCATGAATCTGACAAACGCATCTATCAGATCATCCACATAACAAAAGGAACGGGACTGGGACCCGTCGCCATAGATGGTGATGGGTTGATTCCGCAAGGCCTGGACAATAAAATTGGAAACCACCCGCCCGTCATTGGGATGCATGCGCGGACCATAGGTGTTAAAAATACGCGCCACTTTGATTTTCAGTCTGTGCTGGCGGCGGTAATCGAAAAAAAGGGTTTCCGCGCACCGCTTCCCTTCATCATAACAGGACCGGAACCCGATGGGATTCACGTGCCCCCAGTAAGATTCAGTCTGGGGATGAACCTTGGGATCTCCATACACTTCTGATGTGGAGGCCTGAAAAATCCTGGCCTTCACGCGCTTGGCCAGCCCCAGCATGTTGATGGCGCCATGGACGCTTGTCTTTGTAGTCTGGACCGGATCATGCTGATAATGAATCGGGGACGCCGGGCAGGCCAGATTATATATCTCATCGACTTCTACATAGAGCGGGAACGTCACGTCATGGCGCATGATCTCGAAATGCGGATTGGACAGCAGAGAAAGCACATTGTCTTTCGTGCCGGTGAAAAAATTATCCGCGCAAATGACATCTTGCCCTTCGTTTAGCAACCGCTCGCACAGATGGGAGCCGAGGAATCCGGCGCCGCCCGTTACCAGTATTCGTTTTTTTAAATGCATAACGTTCTTCAGCCTTTTTTAAAATGATGGAAATGCTATGCGCCTTTTATGATTTTATCAACCATTCTCTCAAACGGAAATCATCATCCCCCCGCCTGAGCCGTGAACCATATTGGCTGTCTGACAATATGGCTTTTGCGATGTCATAAACACCTTGAGCGCCCTGAAAAAACCGGAGAAGATATCTGCCGAACAATAGCCGGGAATTTTTTGGTTCCATGTACCGGTTCACCATAAAATCCCGGTCAGGAAGCATCACTTTAACCATATATCTGATTTTTTCACGCCACCCCTTGAGATTCCGCCATTTAAGATAATGCGGATGCAGAGGGGCGGGCGTGTGAATTTTAAAAATACGCTCTTCCGCAATATCAACCATGTCATCAATATGGAAATTATCAAATACCCCATCCGGGATTTCCGCTCCCAGCAATTTTTTTGTAAAATGCAAGGAGAGCTGCAGACACTGTCTGGTTCGCCATCGGTTTGAACGGCGGCGGATCTCCTCCCAATCCAGGATTTCCCCGTAATGTTTTACAGCTATTGCGATATCACAAAGGGCGCTTAACCCGAATTCAAACAGATGGTCGTAAGCGGCATGCAAGCACAGATGAATAATCAGATCTTCCGGAGACAAGAGAAATACCGGTCTGTTATGAAACATGGCAGGCTGGGCATTGCGCCAAAGCTCAGCAGGGGGTATCTCAAAAGAACTGTCTTTATCTGCGATGAAACAATGTATTTCAAGCAGGCTCTTTGTTTCAGGATGCTCAAGAAGTTGAAAGTGCCTGAATTCTGGAGCGATGCAGTAATCATAGTCCCTGCTGAATTTTGCTTTTTCAGGATTTTCATCAAAGAAAAACCGGTAGCCGGCGTCAAAGGCGGTCTGGACGACCCGGGAAAGGTGTTCTTCTCTGACCAAAATGTCCAGATCCGACATGGGCCTGAGGGCAATATCTTCATAAACAAACTCCGCCAGGTGCGCCCCTTTTAAAAGAACCAGCGGAATGCCCTTTGCGTTCAGCCGCTCGATCAGGTCATCTAACCGATGAAAAAGGACCGTGTTTTGACTGGCAGTCCCCAGATGTCGCATCCGTAAATGTTGAATGACATTTTTCGGGAACATAGACCCTGATCCGGTCAAATAAATATGATGATACAGCAGGGACGCTACCCGGTGGTTATTTGCTTCGGAAACAAAGGCAGACCAGTTCTCCGGTGTCAACCCGGACAAGACGGATTTTTCAAACCGACAGTTCAACAAATCAACCAGAATTTTTTGTTCAGGAAACAAGGTCAAGACATCCGCCTAAAATAGCCTCTGGATATGGACTGCCGCCATTCTTCCGGGTCTTGCTCAGCGCCGCCTTAGGGAAAGAAGCTGGCGATAATCCGCCACAACCGCGGAATCAATGACTTCCCCACGGGTGGGCACAATGAGTTTAAAAATATCGAGAATGGTTTAAATGCTTATCAAAAACACCGGCAAATAACAACCCATTAATCGTCTAATCATATGATTGGATGGCGCTGCAGAAAATATTTCCCAATGCCACAAATTCGGAAACCGACAGCGTTTCAGCCCGCCTTGACGGAGATATGCCGGCCTGGGCCAGTATCCGGATGATTGTTTCAGCGTCCGCTTTCAGGCTGCTGTCAGTTAGAGCGTTTTTGAGGGTCTTTCTCCGTTTGCCGAAGGCCGCCTTGACGATTTCTGATAAAATTCCCTCATCGGCAACCGGGTTTTCGATTTTTTTTTTAAAGGCAACCTCTACAACTTCTGAGTCCACTTTGGGCTTTGGAAAAAACAGATGGGCGCTCACTGTGGCGATGCGCTTTAAATCGGCAAAATATTGAAGCATTACCGACAGCCTTCCATAATCCTTGGCGCCGGGCGCTGCCATCAGGCGACGGGCGAGTTCTTTTTGGAACATCAGAACCGCGCGGCCGATAACGTCGCGCGCATCAATTAAATAAAAAAGCACCGGGGAGGAAATGTTATAGGGCAGATTTCCGAGAACAACGAGCTTCTCCGGACCTTTTTGAGAGAAATCCCGGATATCCACATTAAAAATATCCTTATTGATAATATGGACGTTCCCGATATCCAGCCGGCGCAGTTCGGATTCAAGCGCGCGGGCAAGGTCAGCATCCTTCTCAACAGCGTACAAATGCCTGACCGCCCGGGCCGCCGGTATGGTAAGCGCCCCGAGCCCTGCCCCGATCTCCAGCGCCACATCATCAGCAGTCAGGCCGGCGCGGGAAATAATCATTCCGGCTGTTGAGGGATCTGCCAGGAAATTCTGCCCCAACTGCTTCTTGGGACGCAGGTTCCACTCTGAAAGAAGGGAGCGGGAGGAAGTCATGATTTGCGCGCCTAATAAATTTTAAAATCCGTCATCAAATCCAGGGAGAAAAGAATCTGTGAATCCCTGTATTTGTCATCCTCTTCCTTGGTGTAAAAATAAAACCACTTGTGCTTTGTGGAAAACGCCATAAAAGAATTCAATTTAAACGAAAGGGCATTGGTGATTTCCGTGCGGATCTGACGCTTGTCAAAATCAGCCCGTTCCAGGGAATAAAAATTGTCAAAGTCCAATGAATAGGTCAGATATTCCAGAAAATCGTATTTGGCGGAAACGATTGTTTCAATACCTGAAAACAACGGCTTTTCCGGATCCTGGGTCTGCTTTTCAAAGCCAAGGCCCACCTTGCCGGTGATATGGTTGGTTTCAAACAACGCCCCGAAAGTTTCCCGGAACAAAATGGGCCGTTGGTCATCCACCACTTTGACAACCGTGTCCATCTGGGATTTATGGTACGGTTTAATATAAGGATGGATGTTATAGGTATAAAACAAAGTGCCCCGCAGTAAATTCTGAAAATAATTGTCATCCTGTCGAATATAAAAGATATAGGGCGTAAAGACGAATTTGTGAAACTGGTTATAGACGGTGAAGTCTATTTTATCTTCCAGCCCCCACTTCTCATAGGTCTCTGCCGGTTTGCCGGGGGGGATATCCATGTCGTCATCCCGGGAGACTGAGGCATGGTCATAAAAGTTGGCCAGATACACATCCACCAGAGTTCTGAACCTGCTGTCCAAATACCCGTAATCATCATATCCGATCACCCGCTCCCCCAGAAGGTCTTCCTTGATTTCATCCGAGATGGTTTTCCAGGAATTTTTGTATGGGATCTCC
>JALOPH010000060.1 GCA_025453995.1 Desulfobacterales bacterium | reverse complement strand
ATCATACTTGATCCGGATAAAAAGGAATTCAAGAAGATTCTTGCTGGGTTTCAGGAGAAGATCGTGGAGATGCTGTAAGAAAATCCTTAATGCCTTTAATTTAAGCCCCCCTTTTGCAAAGGGGGGTTGGGGGGATTTATTGAAAACTATGTGAAAAAAATATCTAAAGTCATCTCTTGACATTGATATCAATATTGATACTATAAAATTATGACAAAAATTGATGACTTGCTTTTGAGCATACAACGAAACCCGAAAGACGTTCGTTTTTCTGAATTGTGTAAAATATGTGACCATTTTTTCGGAGAGCCTCGACAGAAAAAAGCAGCCATCGAATTTACAAAACACCTTGGCAGGGCGATCCAAGGGTAAATATACAAAATGATAAAGGGAAAGCCAAAGTCTATCAAGTAAAGCAAGTTCTTTTAGCTATCGAAAAGTTGGAGCTTACCTATGGCACAAAAGAATGATAAATATACCTATAGAGTTACATGGTCGGATGATGACAATGAATATGTTGGTCTATGCGCTGAATTTCCAAGCCTGAGCTGGTTGGCGGAAACACCGGAAAAAGCTCTAAGGGGAATTCGAAAGATCGTTGCGGAAGTTGTCTTTGATATGAATAAAAATAATGAAATAATTCCCGAGCCTATCTCATGCAAATCTTATAGTGGAAAATTTATGGTCAGGATTCCGCCAGAGGTTCATCGCAAATTGGCGATTCAAGCTGCTGAATCAGGAGTCAGCCTTAATCGTATTGCCAGCTCAAAATTAAGCCAATAAATCTTAGGCGCATGGAGAATATAATGAAAGAAACCGATCAGATCAGAGAAGTTTTGGATGAGATTGACTCGATGTCTGCAACACCGGATGATCGAGCTTTTGTAGAAAATTTCAATCTTCTCGAACTGCCTGATTTGGTTTGTTCAATTGTCGATTTCCTTCAACCATCGCTGTATCCTTATGAAGCAGCCCTATACTGGCATCTTTTTAGGAAAGCCATCCTCGGTATGGGAACTCAGTATACTCGGGCCAGTGTTCGTGGGATGATGCAAGGCGTTATCACTTCGTCGAGCGGACAGCCTGACGGTCTTAGCTACGGTGCCGTGCAGAAAGCCCTCCAAGGTCTTGAGGGCAATGGGGCTATCTCAAAGGCTGGGGATACAAATCGTGAAGGTACTTTGTTCAAAGTTCACCTGCCGGAAGAGATTCCTTCCTGTCAGGAAGCTATGAAGCAGGATCGCCAGGCTGCGGTCACTGAGATCGACATGAAGCGAGAACTTGATTTCTATAACGTCAGAGACAATCGTCTTAAAGTGTTTGAACGGGACGGGTACAAATGCCGATACTGCAATAAGCAACTCACACGATTTAACGCTACCATAGATCATGTGCAACCAGTCTCCGAGGGAGGAGATAACTCCTTTGACAATTTGGTCACAGCCTGCCTCCACTGTAACTCTCAAAGAGGTAGTAGGCCAGTCATGGACATAATTACCGAAAAGGACTCCCAACGGCTTTAACTCGGACTGGCAAATCCGATGCGCTTCTATACCAGTCAGTTAAGCCGAGCGTTGGCGCTATGAAGAGTGGTCAGTAATGATATCTCAGTTGGGCGATCAGAATTGCATCTTCTGAAACCTTATAAACAAATCTGTGCTCATCATTGATTCGTCTGGACCAGTAGCCGGAAAGAGCGTGTTTCAATGGTTCAGGTTTGCCAACACCCTCAAAAGGGGTGCGCTTGGTTTCTTTAATAAGGGTATTGATGCGGGTGAGAATTTTTTTATCGGTTTTTTGCCAATAGATGTAATCGTCCCAGGCATGGTCTGAGAAAATGAGCTTCACTCGATAAGCCCCTTTTCATTCCCCTTGCCATTTTCGAGTTGAGCAATAGATTCAATCAGCCGTCGCGTGTTTTTCGGCGACCGTAACAGGTAGGCTGTCTCTTCAAGGGCTTCAAAGTCTTCAAGAGACATGATGACCACAGATTCCGAAGATTTTCTCGTTACAATCATCGGAGCGTGGTCCCTGCAAACTTTTTCGATTGTTTTCGCAAGGTTTTGCCTTGCAGTTGTATAGGTTATGGCTTCCATGTCGCTACCTCCTGTACAGCATATTGTACATATTAAAGGCCGGTTGTCAACACTTTAAAACTTTATGATATTAAAAGATCTCGGTTTTGATCCATGGTTTGAAGGTCATGCCACTGAGTTCCATCAGGACGGATGCAGGTTTGCCCGTGTATTCGCAGTGGACCGCGGCTCATACCTGATAAGAAATGAATCTGGAGAGGTCCCGTCTGAACTGACCGGCAGGCTGTCTTATCAGATTGAAAATCCCGTTGACCTGCCGTGTGTGGGCGATTGGGTGACAGCCCAGTATTATGACAAAGACACAGCAGCCATCATCCACCGGGTATTTCCCCGAAAGACGTTCCTGCGGCGCAAGACCGCAGGGCAAAACGTCGATTTCCAGATGATAGCCGCCAACATAGATGCCGCGTTCATTGTTCAATCCTGCCATTTTGATTTTAACCCCCGCCGGCTGGACCGGTATCTGGTCATGGCAGCAGATGGGGGCGTTGAACCGGTCGTCATGCTCACCAAGACGGATTTGATATCTCGAGATGAACTGGATCAGAAGATTGCGATCATCCGTTCTGCCACCAAAGCAAAACTGATCGCCCTTAGCAGCGTCACCGGTATGGGGTTTGATGCGTTTCAACAGATGCTGTCACCGGGAAAGACATACTGCCTGCTGGGCTCATCAGGCGTGGGCAAGACCACGCTCATCAATCGCCTGATCGGCCGGGAAGATTTTGCCACAAAAGCTGTCAGCAATACAGGTGAAGGCACCCACACGACGTCCCGCCGGCAGCTTATCGTTCTTCGCAGCGGCGCCATGCTGATTGATACGCCGGGTATGCGGGAACTTGGACTTTTGGGCGCCGGAGATGGAATTGACATGGGCTTTGAAGAATTTGCCGGAATTTCCGCAAATTGCCGGTATGCAAATTGCAGCCATGAGCATGAACCGGGATGCGCGGTCCGGGCAGCGATGGAAAAGGGGGATTTATCTGAAGACCGCTATGTGAGCTATCTCAAGCTCAAAAAAGAGTCCGCGTATTATGAGATGTCATACCTGGACAAGCGGAAAAAGGACAAGGCATTCGGCCGGTTCCTCAAATCGGTCAAAAAGCATATGAAAAAATGAAATACAATAACGGTGTTGTAAATCCAGCAGACAGCCTGCCGCTGCCACTGATTTGCAGGTCTGATACCAAGTGCGGTCAGAAATTTACTGGAAATCTCCCCTATCCCCTGAGGAATTAAAGTCCCCCTTTTGAAAGGGGGATTTAGGGGGATTTCAAGCGCCGGGATCATAAATATATTTGCATGGGATTGGGTCATCATACAGACATTCAAGGGTATGCGCGAATGAAAAAATGAAAATTGGAAAAGCGTTCACGTTGATGGAATCCGGGCCGGTTGTTCTTGTTACGACAAATGACGGGAATAAGAAGAATGTCATGACTATTTCGTGGACCATGGTGAATGACTTTACGCCGGTATTTGCCATGACCACCGGTCCCTGGAACCATTCTTTTGGGGCGCTTCAAAAAACAAAAGAGCGTGTAATTGCAATTCCCACAGTTGATCTGCTGGACAAAGTCATCCCCATTAGTTTTTTAACAAACAATCTAAAATATCTGTTGAAATTCCCGCATGTTTTGATAGTTAACAAATTATAGTTTCTCGCCTGACGGACTTTTATAACACCTAATTTTTTTCATTGGCTGGGGGAGTCTTTTGAAAACACAAGTGTTGATCATCGGCGGCGGGGCCACGGGGACGGGGGTTGCCAGAGACCTGACGCTCCGGGGCGTCCAATGTATTCTGGTTGAAAAAAAGGACATCAATGCCGGCGCGTCCGGGGCCAACCACGGCCTGCTTCACAGCGGCGCGCGTTACGTGTTCAGTGATCCTGAATCCGCCAGGGAATGCCGGGATGAAAATCAATTGCTCAAGCAGCTGGCGCCGGACTGCATTGAGGAAACCGGCGGGTTTTTTGTGGCTGTTGAAGGCGATGATGAAGCCTACATTGCCGATTTTCAGCATCATTGCGAAAAAACCGGCCTTCCCTGCAAGCCGGTCGACGTCAGAGACGCCCGAGAAATGGAGCCGGCCCTATCCGATAAAACAATCGCCGCTTACGAAGTGGCGGACGCCTCCGTGGACCCCTTTAAACTGGTTCTTGAAAACATCACCGACGCACAGAAGCTGGGATGCAGGTTTTTCAGACACACCAAGGTCGTGGGGTTCGCCAAAAAAGGGAGCCGGATCGCATCTGTTGATTTGGTCAATAAAAACACCGGTGAAAAAAAGACCATCGAGGCGGACATGGTGGTCAATGCCACCGGCGCCTGGGCCGGCGAAGTGGCCAAACTGGCCGGCGCGCACATTGATCTGATCTATTCCAAGGGCACCCTTCTGATCACCCACACCCGCATCACCGACCGCGTGATCAACAGACTCAGGCCGCCTTCGGATGCAGACATCCTGGTCCCCGGCGGAACCGTCTCCATTATCGGCACAACCTCCCTGCGCATGCAAACGTTGGATGAAATCCGGCCCACCGTGTCGGAAGTGGACCGGCTGGTGGAAGAGGGCGCCATCATGCTTCCCCGGCTTGAAACCATCCGATACATCAGGGCCTATTCAGGTGTCCGGCCGCTGCTGGGTGGGGGCGGCAAAGGCGACGATCGTTCGGTCACACGGGGATTTGATCTGGTGGACCACGCCAAAGACGGGATTGATAACCTGATCACCATCACCGGCGGCAAGCTGACCACTTTCCGGCTGATGGCGGAAAAAGCTTCCGACCTTGTCTGCCAGAGGCTTGCCATATCCGCCCCATGCCAGACAAGGCGAATTCCCATGATATCATCCCATGAGACGCGTTGGGCTGTGCCTGGTTTTTCGTCCAAAAACTGGATTCAAGGACATGAGTCCGATGACATGCTGCTGTGCGAGTGTGAAATGGTGCCCCAAAGTGCCATTGAGGAGATTGTCGGTTACTTTGACATCTTTGAAAGGCAGGCGGATCTCAAGGGCATCGGCAAAAGGAGCCGCATCGGCAAAGGTTCGTGTCAGGGGTCTTTCTGCAGCGTTCGGATCGCCGCGTATCTTTATGACCGTGGTGTGGCGATCTCAACTGAAGGCATCGGCAATATCAAGGAGTTCATCAACGAGCGCTGGAAAGGTCAGCGGTGTCTGCTCTGGGATATGCCGGTGGTGCAGACGGAACTGGAGGAGGCCATGCACTGCGGATTATTCGGATTGGAGTTGCAAAAGGAATGATTGGATATGTCTGAAATCCAGACCACGAAATGCGATTTGGCGGTCATTGGAAGCGGGCTGGCGGGAATTGCGGCGGCGGTTTTTGCTTCCCAAAACGGGATCGACACTTGTCAGATAGGCGTCAGCGGCGGAATTCTGTACGCCAGCGGTTATCTGGATCTGATGGGTGTCCATCCGGTGGAAGACCGGAAAATCTGGGTCAATCCCTGGGAAGCGATCGACGCCCTGGTCCGCGATGTTCCCAATCATCCCTACGCATATCTGTCCAAAGCTGATATCAGTCAATCCCTGGATCAATTCGCGGATTTTATGGCAGACACCGGCCTGCCTTATAAAAAAAATGAGAACCAGAATGTTGCAGTCGTCACGCCTGTTGGTACGGTTAAATCCACCTATTCAGTGCCGGTGTCCATGTGGAACGGCGTGCCGGCCCTGGCCGACGGCCGGCCCTGTTTGATTGTGGATTTCTGGGGTTTAAAAGGGTTTTCCGCCCTTCAGATTACCGAGATGCTAAAGCCCCGATGGCCGGACTTGCGGGCTGTACGCATCGCCTTTCCATCTGTGGATTTATCCATAGATCTTTATCCGGAACGCATGGCGCGTTCCATGGAGGTTGACGACAATATCGTCATGCTGGCTGATGAAGTCCGGCCCAATTTAAACGGCGCTCAGGTCGTCGGCTTCCCAGCGATTCTCGGTATGAACACAACAGAACGCATCATTCGCAGACTGAAGGATTTGCTTGATTGCGATGTTTTTGAAATCCCGACGATTCCACCCTCCATCCCCGGCTTGCGGATAAAGGAAAACGTTGAAACAGTTTTGTCCGCAAGAGGTGTTCGTATCTTCGGCCAGAAACGGGTTATCTGCGCGAAGCAAAATAAAGAAGGCGGATTTTTGCTCGATATCGGGGATTTTACGGACGGAAAGCCGGAGCACCGGCTTGAAGCGGACGGGGTCATACTTGCCAGCGGGCGTTTCTTGGGGATGGGTCTGCATGCCGGACGTAAAAAAATCCGGGAGACGTTGTTTGATCTTCCTGTTTTTCAGCCTGCAGACAGGTCGAGCTGGCACCGGAAAAATTTTTTCGATCCATGTGGACATGGGATCAACCGTTCGGGCCTTGAAATTGATGATTCTTTCCGGCCGTTGAATCAATCAAAAAAACCGGCGTTTGATAATGTCTTTGCCGCTGGCTCCATACTTGCCCATCAGGACTGGATCCGTCAGAAGTGCGGCGCGGGTCTTTCGATTTCAACGGCATACGCAGCGGTCCGGTCGTTCATGCGGCATATGCAAAGGTGAAAATGATGAAAAAGAGACTTTGATTAGACATTTTTTCACAGCGGTTGTATTTTCAGCCCTTACACGCTGTTCCGGCTTTATTCCGCCCGGTTTGATTTATACAAATGCCATCAGCCCCTATTCTGTTGATTATCATGATACAAAGATCGGAAGCAAACAGTGAGTTATTGACGCGCACAGCATCAGAGAGCCCTTGACCGGGTATGGGGTCTCGGTGGAATGGAGCTTGGACCTCATTGAAAGCGCGGCCAACCAGGCCGGGATCACTGAATTTACCTGCATTGACATGCAGACGTTCAGCGTCGTTTTGGGCATCTACAAACGTGAGCGGCTTATTGTGTACGGCAATTAGCTTTATTTCAGCAGCTTCAATATATTGCCTGAAAAAATCTTATCCTTGTCCGCCTGGCTGATGGGGAGATTTTCCACCCATGCCCGGCTCTGGATATATGTCCAGTTGCCTGCTTTGTTTCGGAGTCCGTATGGCGCATCCGTTCCATAAATGATTTTGTCCGGGCCCACCGCATTGACCGCCTTGCGAACCAGTCCGCCTGAGAGGTAGGGGCCGGAGATATCCAAGTAAACATTCGGGTGTTTCCGAGCCCGTTCCCAGGATTCCTTGAAATATGGAATCCCCAGATGGGCCAGGATTAATTTCAGTTTCGGGAAATCATCCAGCAACTCACCGATATTGCTGGTGTCCGGCCGGCTCCCCATATGAATCAGAATCGGCAATCCAAGCTCCTGACATTTACGGGCCACCCCTTTGAGCAGTTTGCCCGGGTCATAATCATGAAACCAGGAATGCACTTTGACGCCTTTCATCCCGTATTCTTCTATTCCCTGCTCAAGTTCTTCCATGACCCTGGGATTTTTTTTGGGATTTAGAAAAACAAAGCCGATGAAACGGTCCGGAAATTTTTTCAGGGCGTCGGCCACAACCGCGTTGTCAGGATACGGATGAATGTCGAAAAATTTTCCGCCGGTTTTGAGTTTTCCGGGCTGGGAGTTCGTGGCGTCCTCATAAAGATTGCGGGCAGCGCCCGCGAGGGGTGATTGCAGCAGATTGCGCCCCAGCCAGAGGAGCGCTTCCGGGATCGAAGGCAGGTTTTCACAGGCCGCTGCAAAAAGAACAATC
This sequence comes from Desulfobacterales bacterium, assembly GCA_025453995.1. Taxonomy (GTDB): domain Bacteria; phylum Desulfobacterota; class Desulfobacteria; order Desulfobacterales; family Desulfosalsimonadaceae; genus JALOPH01. Next base: position 14,955 of record JALOPH010000060.1, on the reverse strand, counting down.
TTATCCACGCCGCCAACATCCATGAAATGAACCATTTTTTCCGGTGGATTCTCTTCCATGTCCAGGTGGCAATGGGCATCGATAATCATTTCAGTCCTCCTTGCTTGTTATGGATTTAATGCTGACATTTTTAAAATCACCCGCTGTGTCCCCTGCCGCTGAAAATTTTTCAACTCCAAGGTTTACAAGCGAGAAATCTGCTCGTAAAACCATTAAATCTTGAACCGTGAACCATGAACCGTTAAAAAGTAAACCGCTGAACCGTGAACCGTGAACCGTGAACCTTCATTCTAACCCATATATGTATTTTTCCGTGGGCGGTTTTTCAACACCATCAGCACAAAACCAAGAATAATTCCTATCCCCAGCACTGCTCCAATGATTTTTAAAGAGCTTTTTTTAATTTGGATCACATCGCTTGATTGTATTTCAGGTTGCGGTGTGACCGCCGCCTCCGCCTCGGGCGTTTCTTGGGCAGCCGGCTCGATTTTATCAGGAACAGCCGCCGGTTCAGGTGCAGATGGCGGCGCATTGAGCACAAGCCCCATCAGTCCCTTGGTAAGAATCTCTTTGGTTTTGGCATCTCTGACTTTTCGGTCTGTTGACCCCATGACAACGGCAATGGCCCGCTGGCCTTTTTTCTGGGCCGTGGCCGCGATGGAAAATCCGGCGGCGCTGAAATACCCGGTTTTTAGCCCGTCACATCCTTCCAGGTTTCCCAGCAGGTGATTGTGGCTTCTCATGATAAAAGGTTCGGCGGCATCCGGCCGGAAAGGCCGCTCTTTGGTGGATGTATAGTTGATGGCGTCAGGCCGTTTTATCAGTTCCTGGCTGAGTTTTGCAATGTCGCGCGGCGTCGATACATCCGGAAGCTGGTCTTTAGAGGGCGGCAGGCCATGCACGGAGTGAAAGACGGTGTCTTTCATGCCGATCTCCCGGGCGCGGTTGTTCATCAGATCCACAAACGCCTCTTTACTGCCGGCGTAATGGATTGCCAGTGCTGTTGCAGCGTCATTGCCCGATTGAACAATGAGCGCATAGAGAAGTTCATTTACCGGGAAGACTTCGTTTTCTTTTAAATAGACCTGCGATCCGCCGATCCTTGACGCCTCAGCGGTCACGGTGACGGGATCATCCAAGGAAATGCGTTGTGTTTCAACGGCATCAAGAATGACAAGCAGGACCATCAGCTTGGTGACGCTGGCCGGATATCCCTTGGCGTCTGCATTGTCTTCAAAAAGGACGCTGCCTGTTGCGGCATCAATCACAATAGCGCCGGAGTAAGGGGATTTGGATATGGTTTGCAGTGCGGACGCGGGTAAAATGGCAATGCACATTACCAGGAGCATCATTAGGGTGGCCAGCAATTTTTTTTTCATGAGCATTTCCTTTATTTCAGTTTCATGTTAATCCGAAGAATTGGAGGAAGTATATAGACAAATTTTTTTAAGAGTCAAGGACAAGCAAAACAAAAATTAAGATTTTGTCGGGCGATACATTTTCTAAATCAATAAAAAAATGAACAAGGAACAGATCTCAATGGCAATGACTACAAGACAACAGGCAAAAGAGTATGCCTCTATGTGGCTGACCGCATGGACGGGAAATGATCCGCCGAAATGAAGTCTATTTCGACCGTACAGTTTTAATTGCCGAAATGATGCAGTCAAGAAGCAGAGGGTAGCCTGCGTTATTCAACCCGATGAGATGATGTTGATATCTGATAAAGGGTTTTTGTCAGTATTTGTATTGCATGGGATTTGATTTTTTCTGTTTTCATCAAATCCTCTTTTTGTAATATTTTAAAAAATTTGGCAAACACCTGTTTCCCGGAGCTGTTCCACGCGGATGTATATCCTATTTTCCCTCCCGGATATGTCGGTTGGGGGCCTTCGGCCAGATCCCTCCGGCTGTGCGCCCAGTTGATGACATAAGAGAAATAGATCAGGGCCCTGTCGATGAGCACATACAGTATACGGCTGTTTTGAACCGGTCCGACCTGAACTTTGATCCGCCCCAGCGGAAGTCCGCTAATTTTTGCCGTCGCCGCATGCCGGACGCCCAGCGCCGCAGTGCCTGCGCCGATGATGCCGCCGATGATGGCGCCCAGGGCAAAGCTATGCCCCGCGGTCGCCAGATCGATTTTTGCCCCGATGGCGGCGCCCCCTGCGCCGCCGGCGATTGCCAATTGCCAATCCTTAAGACCAAGGACGCGTTGTGATTTTTCAGAAAACAGGTCTTCATTTAAAATCGAATGGGCGGGAAGATCATAGCTGAAAATATTATGTTTGAACTGCTTCCGGATATTTTTGTGCGCGGCTTTTTCCATATGTGAAATATCCTTCCCAAATTGCTCATGAAGCGCTGTTTTGGCAGACAGGACATGCGAATCATGATCACATGTTTTTTTTAATGTGTGGCGGGAAATGTTTTGGATCATATCAATGATGATGGCAGCCGTGACCTTGATGCGCTGATCCCAGTCTTTTTTCAGCGCTTCAATCACTTCAGCCAGATGCGGCTGCCAGTCCGGGTCGATGTTCTTTATGCTTTCAAGAAGCTCTATCCGTTCCGCATAGGTCGCTTGATGAGCGTTAAACATTCGGACGGTGTTGAAATTTCTTCGCGCCTGGGCTTTCCACTCATCGAGGAAATCAGCGCGGGATTTTTCCTTTGCGTTTATAATGGCCATGCGGGGCAGGCCGGTCATGCGGAGGATCTCCATTTCAACGGCATCTGTGCTGCGATATGGCCGGGAACCGTCCGCCACATAAATGATTCCCGCGCCGGCCGCCAGGGGCGCAAGGAGTTCGCATTCATCGATGAAATCCGGGTTGTGTCCGTTGGCGATGATGAATTCCGCAGTAATTTGATCACCGGGACCCTGATATCGCTTCATCCATTCACAGGTTTTTCTGGGTTGCTGAAACCCTGGTGTGTCAATAAACCGGATGATTTCGCGGCCATCAACGATCACCGGGTATTCTCTGCATTTTTTGGTTTCGCCGGGAATGGGGCTGATGGGAACGCCGTCATCTTCGGCCAGCGTGGAGACAACCGATGACTTCCCTTCATTGGGATGGCCGAGAATGGCAAATGTCGGGATATTATTCTTCATCATCCGCCAAGATTCTCAATGCGGATATAGGGATCACCCATGGCGTTGATGGCGTGTTCCCAGATTATGAGGTCTGAGTTCCGGGGGGGTGTAAATTTTATCTTATGGGACGGCTTCCCGATCAATGCAATGATGATTCCGGTTTTTTTCCCCACGGCGTTTCGAATGTCCCGAATCCATGAAATGGTTTCCCGGATCGGCGCTTGCCAGGCTTCCTGAAGGATGATGAGCCTCGCGGCGGATAGAGACACGTCAGTTTGTTCCATTAAATTTTTTAAAGCGGTTTTTTCCTTGGCATAATCCATGGCATAACGGACCCGGCCCAGAATTCGGAGCCGGAATACGGATAGTATCCTGTCTGCCAAATCATCTTCCGCAAACATGGCGTCGATATCTTCAGGTATGAATATTATGGCGGCAGGCATCGACTCCCCCGAATCAGCCAGCGGTTCCTGGTATTCCGGTTCAGGTTTGAATATCATATCGGATGGAGCGGTTTGTTGCGTAAACAGACGGGATAGGGTCGAAACCTGAGGCGTTTCCATCTTCTGAATCAAGCGGTCACAGGCTGCATGGGTGAAATCAAGCCGGCCCATCTCGCGGTGATGCTTCCATATTCCATAAAACAACAAGATAAGTCTCGGAATAAGACCGTAAACTAAAATAATCAGACACAGAAAGGGCCACCAGGAAACCAGGTCTGCGGTCGCAAGATGCGCCATGCCGTCCTTGAGAACTATCTTGCTCCCTTCAATCTGACCCATTGACGGGTGCGCATACGGCATCGGCACAATCCAGGACCAGGGAAGGGCAATATATTCGATGAATCGATAGAGCGCTTGCGGCTTAACCATCAATGTCGACTGCCATCCGAATGCGAGATCGGTGATGGTCACCTTGGTCAAGGCAGCGCAGAGCGCCCCGGCATTGAAGCATACTCCGAAAGCCTGAAAAAGAGAAAACACGGGCCAGAATAAGATCGGCCCATACAATCTTTTTTGGCGGATCATCACGCCCATAGCATCCTGGATGAGATTCCGTCGCGCAGCTGATAAGGAGTTTTCTCCCGCGCGTTTGATCTTAAAGGCGATTCCATGTATCAGAGAAGATGTCAGGCGATAAGCCCCCCTGACATTTTTTAACAGACCCAGGCGATTCATGAGCAATGTCAGGATACGAATCACCAGGAGAAAAGACTGAGGCACAATCAGCACCCATAAAAAGGTGAACACATTGATCGGGTTTTCGGCCCGGTAAGATAGCAGCGTCCATGCTGTTGTTGCGCCTGAAATCAGCGCGACAAGAATTAAAATTGCATAAACGATTCTGTAGGATTCATGGAAAATTTCTCCCGGCGTGCCGGCAGCCCAGTCTATCCCCTGATTTTCAATGTCGCGAAGCTGGTCAACCCAGTATTTGAGCAGGCCCCGGCGTTTGAAAGGGGCGGCATGGGTTCTGGCAAAATCGAGATAAATCTTCCGGTTCAATGAAACTGAATGCGGGGGCGCGGTCGAGGTTTCTCCGGTTTCATCCCGGTGAAGGAAAAACTCAAGGTCGATGATGTCTGTGAAGTGCCATTTTTGATCCATGAAGACGGTTCCGTCATCTGGGTTGGAACGAGTTCTCCCGCATTCATATCAGAGAAAAGAGAAGAAACCGGGATTATTGAACATATACCTGCTGTCCGGTGTATATTTTGCTGTTTTTAGAGAGGTTGTTAATGCGAAGGAAATCATTTAAATTCATATTATAGCGTTGAGCAATGATTGACGGCGTGTCACCGTTTTTCACCTTATAAACATCAAGCCCGAATAGCGGCCCGGCGGCGATTTTCAATGTCTGGCCGACTTGAATTGAATCGGATTTTAAATTATTGACTTCTTTTATTTTTTTTGCGGTCGTGTTGAATTTCTTCGCAAGGGTAAACAATGAATCCCCCTGCCGGACGCTGTAGGTGACCAGCTTTTCTTCTTTCGGCTTTGCCGCTACGGGCTCAGATCCGGGAACTTTCAAAGAGATGCCTGCGGCGATTTGCTTTTTCTTGCTGATATTGTTTAGAGAAGCGAGTTCACTGACCGTTATATTATATTTACTGGCAATTGATGAAAGGGTTTCCCCGGCCTTTACCCGATGATAGGATGTATCTTCAGCAACGCGCTCAACAGGCAGGGTGTTCGGGGAAATGTTGTCCAGATTGGCCAAGAGCAGTTCCTTTGACCCTTTCGGAATTTTCAGGGAATATTCTTCAGGCGGCAGCAGCTTATGGCGCAGTTCGGGATTTAATTCCACAAGCGGTTCTTCTGCGATATTCATCACATCGGCAATATTTTTAAGATAGGTCTGTTTGACGATGACCACCGTGTCAAATGCCATGGGAGGGTCCGGCACCACGTCGTCCATGTAATATTTATCCATATTGTTGAGAATATGGAGCGTCGCTAAGAACTGCGGGACATATCGGCGCGTCTCACAGGGAAGACGCTGGTAAAGATCCCAGAAATCGTCCAGATAATTGACGTTTTGATTCCGGATGATAGAGAGAACCCGATTCTCGCCGCAATTGTATGCCGCCAGAACCGTCATCCAGTCGCCGAATATTTCATGCAATTCTTTGAAATACTCAATGGCGGCCAGGGTTGACTTGTAGGGATCAAGCCGTTCATCAATATGATGGTTGCGTTTTAAGCCGAACTTGTAACCGGTTGAAGGAATAAACTGCCATAAGCCGAGCGCCCTTGCTTTTGAAAGGGCCTTGGTTTTAAACCCGCTTTCAATCAGCGGCAGCCAGGACAACTCCTCTGGAAGGCCGGCTTTTTTCAGCTCTTCAATAATATATGGCCGATATCGCCCGGATCGGATGTATGAAGCAATGAAAAAATCACGGCTTCCGTTGTTGAAAAGATTGATTTCCTTCTGCACGTCTTCATTCATCACCATGGGGATGGCGTCATGATCGCCTTTGGCCGTTGTGTGCCGGGATGCGTAGATTTCAAGAATGCGTTTGGAAATCATAAACCGCAGGTCATCCTTCTGCTGGTTCAGTTTCGGGATGTCATATGCTTCGGCTTCTATGATCAGTTCATAAGCCTGGTCAAGTGCGTGAAGGGCATTGTCCATTTCCCCCCGTTGCCAGAAATCCTGGGAAGCCTGATAAAAATCAAGCGCTTCGTCTAAAACAGACTGCCCGCGAATGCTCTGGGCGGAATTATCCTCCCCGGAGGCTTCGCATTCGCCTTCCAGCTGATTGTCATCCTCGGCCAGAGTTAAATATTCGATATCTTCTTCTTCGAATGAGCGATTGGCAGCGCCTGTCCCGGCTTCGATAGAAGACGCCGGGTGTTGCGGGATTCGAGAAGCAGATGAAATCGTGGACCTGTGCGAACGTTGTTTTTTGTCCAAATCCGCGCAGCCGAAAAAAAGTATGGCAAGACATATGGTAAGCGCCATTCCAATTGCCGGTTTGGGCGATATGTTCATTAGCATTCGGTTATTTACCTTAAATTAATTAAAAAATTAAATTGACTGCGAATAAAAATTCTTTTAAAGGTCAACCCGCTGCAAAACCTGCCGCATAAGGTTGTTGCTGTATTAATCATAAAATGAATTATTCAAGACAGTTGAATATAATTCTATAAATTTTAAATGAGAGTCGCAATGGTGTCAAGCATTTAAGACTTATCGCGGGATCGGAATAATTTAAGATTGATATTATTTTTATTTAAACCAATAGATTATGAATGCAAAAGAAATGTGCCGGCGATTCCTGCAGGGCGGGAACTCCGGCATGGCTTATACAATTGCTATTTATAAAATTACTAAAATTAAAATTGACAATAACATATCAAAATTGATAGTTAAAAAATTTTAATTGATACCGAATCATCTTTTTGCTTGAAATATGTATTTAGAGTTGTTAAAGGCTCTGGTTGTTTTTTAAGAATTGACGAATGATCAAAATCATTCCGATTTTCTGACTTGAAGATGGGCACAACGACAAAGGTCAGCTGAGACTGTTGATACCCTGCAAAAAATGATACGCCAGCGTAGCTCAGTTGGTAGAGCTACTGATTTGTAATCAGTTGGCCGGGGGTTCGAGTCCCTCCGCTGGCTCCAGTTTCTCGGTGGGGTTCCCGAGCGGCCAAAGGGAGCAGACTGTAAATCTGCCGGCGAAGCCTTCGGAGGTTCGAATCCTCCCCCCACCACCATTCTATATGGTTGAATGTAGGAGATTTCGTATATCGGGATCGGATGCACTACATGGCTGAGATAATCATATTTTTGTTGATGCGGCGGGTAGATTTGCCGATTTTGCCTTTTGAGCAGTTGAATATCGGATGATTCAGATTAATTCAGGGCGGGAGTAGCTCAGTTGGTAGAGCTTCAGCCTTCCAAGCTGGTTGTCGCGAGTTCGAGTCTCGTCTCCCGCTCCATAATATTGTATAGAAGAAGTGTCCATTCGGAAATGGTAGATTTTGGTTCAGTCAAAATCGCGCGAACGCTGGCCTGGGCCGAAAGATGCTATTTGCTTATGGACAGTATAAGCCCACGTAGCTCAGTTGGTAGAGCGCATCCTTGGTAAGGATGAGGTTCACCGGTTCAATCCCGGTCGTGGGCTCCATCAGGGAGGATGGGAGAATGTCAAAGCAGAAGTTTGAGCGGACGAAGCCGCATGTGAATGTAGGGACGATCGGTCATATTGATCATGGCAAGACGACATTGACGGCAGCGATCACGAAGCATTGCGGATTGAGGGGCATGGCGGAGTATGTGCCTTTTGATCAGATAGACAAGGCGCCGGAGGAGAAGGCGCGGGGGATCACCATCGCCACGGCGCACGTGGAGTATCAGACGAAGAATCGTCATTATGCGCATGTGGACTGTCCGGGTCATGCGGATTATATCAAGAACATGATCACGGGAGCGGCGCAGATGGATGGCGCGATCCTGGTGGTTGGCGCGGACGATGGTCCGATGCCTCAGACACGGGAGCACATATTGCTTGCGCGGCAGGTGGGCGTTCCGAAGATTGTGGTATTTTTGAACAAGTGCGACATGGTGGATGACCCCGAGCTGATCGAGCTGGTGGAGCTGGAGCTTCGGGAGCTGCTGTCGAAGTATGAGTTCCCCGGAGACGACACGCCGATTATCCGCGGCAGCGCGTTGAAGGCGCTGGAGAGCGACAACGCGGACAGCGAGGAGGCCAAATGCATCTGGGAACTGATGGACGCGATTGATTCCTATATTCCCGAGCCGAAGCGTGAGATCGACAAGCCGTTTCTGATGCCGGTGGAGGATGTGTTTTCGATATCCGGCCGCGGGACGGTGGTGACTGGCCGCGTGGAGCGCGGCAGGGTCAAAGTGGGCGAAAAGGTTGAAATTGTGGGTATCCGGGAGACCCAGACGACGGTGTGCACGGGTGTGGAGATGTTCCGGAAGCTCCTGGACGAGGGTATGGCAGGGGACAATGTCGGTCTGTTGTTGCGGGGCACCAAACGCGAGGAGGTTGAACGCGGCCAGGTGGTATCGGCTCCGGGATCGATCACGCCGCACACGAAGTTCAAGGCGGAGGTTTACATATTGAGCAAGGATGAAGGCGGCCGTCATACGCCGTTTTTTTCGGGGTATCGTCCGCAGTTTTATTTTCGGATGATCACGCCGATCGCGATGGAGAAGGAGCTGCGGTTTGCGGTTCGGGAAGGCGGCCGAACGGTGGGCGCCGGCGTTGTCAGTGAAATTATCGCATAAGAAGCTGCGGGGTGTTTTAAGTGAAAGTCAATATTACCCTTGAGTGCACGGAGTGCAAAAGAAGGAATTATTCGTCTACCAAGAATAAACGGACAAAGCCGGATAAGCTTGAGTTTAAAAAATATTGCAGATTTTGCAAGACCCATACACTGCACAAAGAGACGAAATAATTGAGTTGATAAATTCAAATGTTCTTCATCAACCGAAAAGCGTTGTAGTTTGATCAGAGAGTAGGCCAGTAGCTCTAACGGCAGAGCGTCGGACTCCAAATCCGGTGGTTGGGGGTTCAAATCCCTCCTGGCCTGCCAAACAATGTTTATCGATGTAGGGGCGACAAATTATCCCCCTACATTTGATGTTTTAGGAGTCTCAATGGCGAGAATTCAAAAGAAAAAACCGGCACTGAAACGAAAAGACAAACAGGATGAGGTTTCTGGCGCGCAGGTTTCATCCGGGCAACCCGCTCCAGTTGATGCAAAAACGTCTGCCGTTGATGCAGGCAGGGAGGCTCCGGATGCGGATAAAGAGAAAAAAAAGAAGCAAGCGCCGGCGATAATTCAAACAGCGGCGACGGAGCAGTCTGCTATCATCAGGCTGACGGATAAATATTTCGGCACCTGGATACAGTTCTTCAGAGAGGTCAGGGTTGAACTGGGTAAAGTGACATGGCCGTCCCGAAAGCAGACCATCGGTTCCACAGCAGTGGTGATTATTTTCGTGTTTATGATTGCATTGTTTTTGGGCATGGTGGATTTCGGGCTGTCAAGTATTGTGCGGCTTATACTTTAATTGACGGCGGAGCTAATCGCATGGCGTTGAAATGGTATATCCTTCATGTGTATTCGGGTTTTGAAGCAAGGGTAAAGGCAACCCTGGATGAGCGAATTGCCACATCCCCCCATCGTGAAAAATTCGGGGAAGTGGTTGTGCCCATCGAGCAGGTGGTCGAACTTGTAAAAGGCAAGCGAAAAACCTCGAATCGTAAATTTTATCCGGGATATATCTTGATCCGGATGGATCTTGATGACGATACCTGGCATTTGGTGAATTCTACTGCCAAGGTGACGGGTTTCCTGGGCGGCAGAGACAAGCCGGTAGCCATCACCGATGAGGAAGCCCACCAAATCATAAGCCGTATGGAGGCGGGCAAAACATCGCCTCAGCCCAAGTTTTATTTTGAACCCGGGGATGAGGTAAGGGTTATTGACGGACCTTTCACCAACTTTAACGGCACGGTCGATGAAGTCAATCCCGAAAAAGGGAAAGTTAAGGTGCTGGTGAGCATTTTCGGTCGCTCAACGCCTGTTGAATTGGATTTTGTTCAGGTCGCTAAAAATTAGAATGCCCATCGGCTGTTATATAAATGAGGAAGAAAACCAGATAAAAACTGACATTTAGAAAAAGGGCCCCCTTTTTTTAGAATCAGCAAATTAAAAGCGGGAGTAAACGGATATGGCTAAAAAAGTGATCGCACAGGTAAAACTTCAAGTGGAGGCGGGGAAAGCCAACCCATCGCCCCCCATCGGTCCGGCGCTGGGACAGCATGGCGTGAATATCATGGAATTCTGCAAGGCTTTCAATGCGAGGACCGCGAGTGAAGAAGGCATGATTATACCGATCGTATTGACCGTATATCAGGATAAATCATTCACCTTCATCACCAAGACGCCCCCTGCATCCGTGTTGTTGAAAAAGGCGGCCGGCATCGCGAAAGGTTCCAATGAACCCAATAAAACTAAGGTCGGCAAAGTGACGAATGACCAGGTTGTGGATATTGCAAAGAAAAAAATGGCGGATTTGAACGCCACTGACCTTGAAAATGCTTGCAGCATTATCAAAGGGACTGCCAGAAGCATGGGACTTGAAGTCGTTTAATACGAAAAAGGAGACAATAGGAAACAATGCCGAAGCATGGGAAGAAATTCAGAACAGTCAAAGATAAAATTGAACCGCTAAAGCGATATACTTTCGATGAAGCAGTCAAGGGAGCGGTCGATTCCGCATTTACAAAATTTGATGAAACAGTCGATATCGCCGTAAAGCTGGGTGTGGACCCACGACATGCGGATCAGATGGTTCGGGGTTCGATCGTTTTGCCTCATGGGATCGGAAAGGATGTCAAAGTTCTCGTTTTCGCCAAGGGCGAAAAAGAGAAAGAAGCCCTGGATGCCGGCGCTGATTTTGTCGGAAATGATGATCTGATTGAAAAGATCAAAGGGGGTTGGGTCGGCTTTGACAAGGTGGTCGCGACTCCGGATGTAATGGGTTCAGTTGGCAAGATCGGAAAAATTCTGGGTCCCAGAGGGTTAATGCCGAATGCGAAAGTGGGAACCGTTACTTTCGACATCGCAAAGGCGGTGGGCGAACTGAAGGCCGGTAAAATCGAATTCAGGGTTGAAAAAGCCGGAATTGTCCATGCGCCCATGGGGAAAGTGTCTTTTGGTGTTGAAAAACTGATGGCCAATATCAGCGCGTTTATCGATAAGGTCACCCGGATGAAGCCGTCTTCCAGCAAAGGAACATACATCAAGAGCATTGCCATTTCGACGACCATGGGGCCCGGGTTCAGAATAGACCCGGCGTATGTGAAGGACTTGCTGAAATAAAGCCGACTGTATCTGCCGATCAGTTTGTTCAGTGAATTTTCGCCGACCGTCATGTATGGGAAGTGAGATCCCCCGTCATAAATATTTGTTTAAATTTAATATTTCTGTCAAAGACCGTAGGTTCACTCATTTGAAGTGTTTAATCGGAATCATCCGGCCTACCGAGGCAGTTTTTCTGGTCCTGTGAGGTGCTTTGGTTTTTGCAGAATCAGAAAGGAGGTGTGAACGTGCTAAAGCCAGAAGAGAAAAAAGAGCTTGTTGAGCAGCTTCATCAGAAGTTTGTCGATTCCAAAATCGTCATTCTGACGAACTATAAGGGGCTCAATGTCGAAAAAGTAAATGAACTGAGACGGAAGCTCAAAGCGTCGAAAATTGAGTTCAGGGTCGTAAAAAATACCCTGCTGACCCGGGCGTCTGAAGATACCTATGTCAATCTGATCAAGGATTATTTCAAGGGCCCCAGCGCCATTGCCGTCAGCTATGACGACCCCGTCTCTCCGGCAAAAATATTGTCGGATTTTGCAAAAGAAAACGATAAGCTGCAGATCATGGTCGGCGCAATGGCGGGTAAGGTTTTGGATCTTAACGCAATCAAAAGCCTTTCCTCGCTGCCGTCGCGTGAAGTGCTTCTCGGCAGGCTGTTGTCGGTCATGAATGCTGTTCCGACATCCCTGGTCAGGGTGTTGAGCAATGTGCCGCAAAAACTGCTATATGCATTGCAGGCAATCAAAGATCAGAAAGAAGCTGCATAGTGAGTTTTGAGCATCAGTTCAAAACAATTGAAAGCTTAAAAGTCAAATGAACGCAATGTAATTTTAAAATATACAAATACCATTTTGGAGGATACACCAATGGCAGTTACAAAAGAAGATGTAATTCAATTTATTGCAAATATGTCCGTACTCGAATTGTCCGAGCTTATTAAGGAACTTGAAGACAAATTCGGCGTTTCCGCCGCAGCCCCCATGGCATTTGCCGCCATGCCGGCCGGCGCCGGAGATGCAGGCGCAGCGGCTGTCGAGGAAAAGACTGAGTTTGACGTGATTCTGACCGTCGCGGGCGAAAAGAAGATTCAGGTGATCAAAGAAGTCCGTGCGATCACCGGTCTGGGCCTGAAGGAAGCCAAGGCATTGGTTGAAGAAGCGCCGAAGCCCGTGAAAGAAGGGATTTCCAAGGAAGACGCGCAGAAAATCAAGGAGCAGCTTGAAAGCGCCGGCGCCACCGTCGATATTAAATAATCAATCAGGCGCCGAAACATAAAAACATTTCCGCTGCCGCGCCACGGCGCGCAGCGGAAGGCTTTACATTATGGCAGATAATGAAACATATTTAGAGAATTGCTTAATACTCGCCGGACGAATACTCCGGCGATATTTTTCAGCAATTTTTTAAACCCACACCGGGAGAAGCCATGACAGCAAATCCTCCTAAATTTAAAAGAATCAGAAAAAACTTCGGTCATATTCAATCTATCGTCGACATTCCGGATTTGATCGGAATGCAGCGTGAATCTTATGACCGTTTCCTGCAAATGAATGTCAAGCCGGAAAAAAGAAAAGACATGGGATTGCAGTCCGTGTTCAATTCCGTATTTCCCATCAAGGATTTTACCGGAACCGCATCCCTGGAATTTGTATCTTATCATTTCGGGGAGACAAAACATTCGGTAGGAGAGTGCGTCAACAGAGGGATGACATATGAGATATCCCTTCGCATCCGGGTCCGGCTGGTTGTGTATGATGTCGACAAGGAGACCAATGTGTCCCGTATCCGCGACATCAAGGAGCAGGAGATTTACTTCGGCACGCTCCCCCTGATGACCGAACGCGGCACGTTTATAATCAACGGCACTGAGCGCGCGGTGGTCAGCCAGCTTCACCGGTCATCGGGCGTGTTTTTCGATCATGACAAGGGGCGGACCCACTCCAGCGGAAAGATTGTTTACACGGCCCGGATTATACCCGTCCGCGGCTCCTGGATCGATATGGAAATCGATCCTAAAGACATCGTTTATATCCGTATCGACAGGCGGCGCAAATTCCCCATCACACTGCTGTTCAAAGCGCTCGGATATACGGACGATGACATTCTTTCTTATTTTTATAAAACCGAAAAAATCCATATCATCAAGAAGCAGTTTTTCCGGGAAGTCAACCTGGATTATCTCAAAGGCCAGCGTCCGCTCAAGGATATTGTGCACCCCAAATCCGGTGAGATTATTTTAAAGAAGGGCCGGGCGTTTACCAAAAAGGCGGTGAAAGATATCCTGGCCGCCGGCATTGATCTGATTCCCATTGTCAAAGAAGACCTGATGGGGCGCATCCTGGCGGGAGATTTGATCCAACTCGGCACAGGCAAATTAATCGCAAAATCCAATGAAGAAGTTGACAAGGAACTGCTAAAAGACATTGTTGCGTCCGGAGTTGAAGAGGTTGAGCTCCTGGTTATGGAGGGGCCCTACGCCAGCAATTCCATCCAGAAGACGCTGCTTTTTGACAAGGTCAAAACAAAGGATGACGCCCTGATTGAAATTTATCGGCGGCTTCGGCCCGGCAATCCGGCGACTCAGGATGTGGCCCAGGAGTTTATTGACCATTTGTTCTTTAAAAATGCCTATTATGATCTTTCAGGCGTCGGCCGCCTGAAAATGAACCATCGCCTGGGGATTACCACTCCCATTGATGTCCGCATACTTCGCAAAGAGGATATTTTGCTGACGGCTAAAACCCTTGTCGATCTGAGGGACAATCAGGGGCCGGTGGATGATATTGATCATTTGGGGAACCGGCGGGTCCGTGCGGTTGGAGAGCTCCTGGAGAACCAATACCGCATCGGTTTGGTCCGGATGGAACGAGCGATCAAGGAGCGGATGAGCATGCAGGAAGTCGACGCCTTGATGCCCAATGATCTGGTCAACCCAAAGCCCGTGTCGGCTGTGGTGAAGGAATTTTTCGGCACCAGCCAGCTGTCTCAGTTCCTGGATCAAACCAATCCCTTATCTGAAACCACCCATAAGCGCCGGTTGAGCGCCCTGGGCCCCGGCGGCCTCACCCGCGACAGGGCCGGGTTTGAGGTCAGGGACGTCCATCCGTCCCATTACGGCCGCATTTGTCCCATAGAAACTCCCGAAGGTCCCAATATCGGCTTGATTGTCTCCCTCTGCACGTATGCAAGGGTCAATGAATACGGTTTTATTGAAACCCCTTATCGCGCGGTGCAGGACTCGACGGTTTCCAAAGACATCCGTCTGCTCAGCGCTTTTGAGGAGCAGGAGCTTCCCATCGCCCAGGCCAACGCGCCGGTGGATGAAAACAACCGGTTTGTGAATCCGATGGTGATTTCAAGAGTGGCCGGAGAATTTACGCAGGTTGAGCGTGAAGCCATTCAGTTGATGGATATTTCGCCCAATCAGCTGGTCAGCGCGTCCGCTTCGCTGATCCCTTTTCTGGAAAACGATGATGCCAACCGGGCGTTGATGGGGTCCAA
>JALOPH010000239.1 GCA_025453995.1 Desulfobacterales bacterium | reverse complement strand
CAGATTGCTGAGCGCCGTATTTTGAAACCTTAAAACCCGAGTCATAGGGATGCTGCCGCGGGCTGTCGCTTTTCACCGTCCATCCGATGAGCGGCACCGTAAGGATGGTTCTGGTTTCCGTGCGCTGGTCCTGTTCAACGAATTGATCTGTCTTTGATCCAAAGGGAAGGGTTGAGACGCTCACGTTGTCGCCGGACTGGAGATTTTCATAAAACCAGTCGCTGCCCGTGTTGGTCATGCTGGTCTGCCAGTTGTACCGCGATGTTGAATTCCCGCCGAACCGCCGCACCGGCAGCCGCAGTTCCGCGGCCAGATTTTCATCCGCAAAGTTCATGCCGTATATGTCATCACTGATATTATGTCGATCCGCGCCTGCGTCAATGGTGAGATCCGGGCCGTTCACCGGGTCCGGCGGCGGTGCGATGCCTTTATCCATCAAAACAATGTCATCCAAATAGAAAACCGGCTGGGCGCCGCCCGTGACATCCTGCCAAACGATCCCGCCGATCTGCGCCGGGCCGCCGAGATTTTCCATGGGGATGGAGATCTCGGTCCAGACACCGGCAGCCAGCGAAATATTGACTCCCGGATCGATGAGGTTGTAGCCGCCGTCGGCCAGCATGACCCGCAGCCGCTGGCCGCCCTGGGTTCCTCCGTTGATCCGGAACTTGACCGCCCCGTATGAACTTGAATCTACCGGCGCATTGGCTGCCAGGTAAAGCCCGGCCCATGCGCTGGTATAGGCTGCCGCCAAAGAACGGGCGCCGCTGTGAACCGGCGATGTCCGGTTAAAATCAACCGTTGCGCCCCACGACCAGTTGGCCCATCCGGAGGCGAGGCTGTCAGTGTAAACCGGAAGGTTCGCAGCATGCGACCGGCTGCCGGCGGTTAGCATGGCAAAGGCTGCAATAAAAATCAGGAGGATGATTCTGACCGGATATTTTACTGAAAACAATAAGGCGCTGTCTGGTTTTCGCATGATATGCAATCTCCTTTGCGCAACACGGTTTTATGGAATGAAAAAAGTGCCTCTAATGTTAATTTGTCCGATTCAATGCAAAACCAATCATGAGTCATCGAGCAGAGCGAAGCAATCTCAGTTATTACATGGAGATTGCTTCATCGATTCTATCCTTGCAATGGCATTCATCGGGACAATATTTAGGATAAACGCTGTGATTTGTTTTTTTCCCATCAGCACATATGCAGAGCAAACCCGATGCCATCTTGAACAACATGGCGGCGAAAAAGTCACTTCTTTCAATTGTATAAGTTAACATATTGAAATAAAAAGAGGATATTTTTGAAAATCAATTGACAGAAAAAAAAGAAAAATCAGGAAGGTGTTTTAGGTTTTTATTAAATCAAAAAAAACCTGTATGCTTTTATGTAATCTGATGCACAAAAGCATACCGAGTTCATCATATCTTGCGATATAGCCGCAAGCGACGCTCGGACCAGCTGAATCGGAACACATAGCCGCTGTTGTTAATTGGTAAGCTATCCCTTCGAATTAGCCCCAGGAGTCGAAATCCAGAATTCAGAATAAGAAATGAGTTATGACCGCATCATTGGTGATTCTGTCATATGGATTCAGGTTTCACAAAATTTCGATTCGGATTTACTATTTAACAGAACCTGTCGCCTGGCCGGCGATTACAAAATAATCATCCGCACGCTTAAGCAATTCCCCGGCCTTTAGCTTGACCGCTGCGTTTACAAATGCTTCCTGGGGCAACAGGTCATCGGGAGCCGATATTACCTGATTCAGGGTATCGACAAAAAGCTTTCGGTCTTTGATCTCAACAGCATAATACCGCGCATACAAATACTGCCAGAGCAGGAATTTGGATTCAGATATCTCAAAGGCTTCTTCAAATTGAAATTTAGCCAGGTCCGGCTGGCCGCCAAACATCTGGGGCCTTGAAACATACCAAGCGCCCAGAACCGCGTGAATGCCTCCATAGTAAAAAGTGTCATCAAGCTCCAGCACACGGTCGGTTATAGCCTCTACCTTCGGCAGGTCATTTAGCGCATTGGGGTTTTCGGCATGGTCAAGCCGGATCCACTGGAGCCAGGCATTGGCCGCAAAATACAGGGGCGCAATATCCCGTTTGTGGATGGTTTTTAACGCCTGCTTGAAGACCTCGATATCATCCTGTTCCAGCGCCTGGGCAAATATTTTGTTGAGTTTGAGATTTCTTAGCGCATATTCCCTTGATTTATAATAAAGTGCTTTTGCCCGATCCCTGTCTGTATCTTCTACAAACAGAAAAGCATACCCCATATAGCTCTCAGCGGCGTTTGCAAGAAGAAATCTGTTCTCCGGAGAAACCTCGATAAACCCATCCATTTGAACAAGGAACGCCGGCATGGCGTCCCGGACTATTTCCACGTCCTGATTGCTGGTTGAAGCCACGCGCATTTTCTCCATCAGAGGCTTCATGCCGTCGACGGTCATCCTGGTTATAGAAGACGCGCAACCTCCGGTAAAAAGCGTTAGGAATATGAAAGCAGTCGCTAAAATAAATGACTTAAGTTGGATAAACATGGTTGCACCTATTATTTTCCTGTCTAAATCCCGGATGCAGGCAATTGAAAAGACTTATTTTATTGCCACATAAACCTGTGATGAAAACAACTTGAGTTATTCCTCGTAAGGCCAGACCATCCGGCAGTCGCTGCCATCGAATCCAAGGCCGAATCCAACGCTGGTTGTCTTTTCTTCACCGACGAAGTTTATCCCCAGACCGATGACGCCTTCATTGAACCCAAATCCGATCATGCAGCCAAGGGTCTCGCTCCCCAGGCCGACGCCGACGCCAAACGCGTTGTTGCACCCTTTTAATGTATTAAATGTCCGGACTCCAAGACCAAAGACAAAGCTCCCCATCATGAGCCCGATCCCACCTTTCGTGCAGTTGCAATCCACTTGAGAATCCTTTGCAAACGCCGGAACGCCTGCGCCGATCAATAAAACAACCAGTAACACGCATATGATTTTTTTCATACTGAGCCCCTCTTTGAAGTTTTGTTTTGTGGTTATAAATATTCAGCCGCCTTGATGGCCAGAGCCTCATTAACGCCGTCTTCAATCATGCTGGCCCGGGCGTCCCTAAACATCTTTTCAATGCTGTATTCCTTCGCAAGTCCGTTGCCGCCGAATATCTGCATGGCTTCGCTGGCAACTGTAAATGCGGTTTCAGTGGACAGGCATTTAGCCGCCACCGCATGAGCCACTGAAGGCGTCATGATGTTCATACGGTTATAAACGGCCATTCTTCTGGCGTTTGCCCGGGCCGCTTCTACCATAGTAAACATTTTCATGAGTTTTAATTTGATGTTCTGATGTTCAAATATCGGCTTTCCACCCTGAATCCTTGATTTGGCATACACATACGCCTCGTCGAATGCCGCCTTGGCCAGACCCGCAAAAACCAGGGCCATGCCGCCGTTCACATAAGCAAGCCCCTGGCCGGCGGAGGCCTTAATAAATTCCGGATAGGGAATCACCATGTATTTTTGGGGGACGCGCACATCCTGGAAAATGATGGAGCCCTGATTGAGCGGCCGCTGTCCCATCTTATCAAGGGGTTTTGAACGGGATATACCGGGCAGATCCAGCGGGATGATGGCAAGCCCCTGGCCTTCCATTCCCTTAGTCGGATCCAGTCCCACGTGGAGTATGGCGTGGGTGGCGATGGTTCCATTGGACACCCATGCTGATTTTTCGCCGTTGACGATATATTCATCCCCTTTTAGAACCGCTTTCACCGATGGGCCGCATCTGGGGTTGTCGCCGCCCAGAGTCCAGTCCGTGCCGTGATCCGGTTCCGTAATCGCCCAGCAGCCGATCATTTTAAAGTCCTTGTCCGCGCAAAAATCTCTTGCTAACTGCTGCATTTCCGGAACCGGGAACATGGCTGCTGAATTAAACGGCATGCATGAAACGCCGAGGCTGATGGCAAGCCCGGCGTCGGCATAACCGAGCTGTTCGGTGATCAGCGCTGCTGCCATGGGATCAAGATCTTCCGCCATTCCGCCAAGGGACTTGGGAATTTGAAGCAGATGAAGCCCAAGAGATCGAAACCCCTTGAACACATCCCATAGAATTGATCCTTTTGCGGTCACATCCCCCGGATCACAAAGCTTGTCCAGGGCAATCCCCGCCGGACGCATAACCTCCATGGAAAATTTCCTGACCACCTGAAGCATGGCTTTTGCGTCTTCGCTAATGTTGATATCGATGTTTTGATAGGTCATACACAACACTCCCCGCTCTTCGAAATTATTAATTCTTTTCCGGGCAGGCGCAAAGCCTGCCCCTTATTGCGGCACCAGGCCGCAATACATGATGGGCTTGAAAAGCCCATCATTTCATGTCCCATTTCAGGAACGCATACTGCGCAAACTCCATTAATCCCACTTCGGCAACCACTTTCCCGCCCAGCATGGAGTTGTTCCCCTTGGTGTACATGGCGCCCAGCATTTTAACGACCTCGACTTCCGCCCAGGGGTCGTAGTCGGAAGGTTTTAAAATAATATCCGCTTCGCCGAACTGCATTTCCTTGGGCCGCAGAACGGTTTCCTGTTTCACCAGCCGGGGGTTATAGTCGAACGCGCCGCCTTCGGGGGCCGGAAAATATTTAAAGTTGTATGAAATGCCCTTTATAGTCCCATCGTCACCGGCGGCTGAGGCCATTAGAATATTTTGGGCGGATGGGTCGTTGAATTTTCCGGTGAGTTTTGCGCGGACTTCCATGAACCGGATTCCCCGCCGCTCGGTCCAGCCTTCCACAATATCGCCGTCCTTTTTATAATGGATATCGGCCATTTTTTTGGGAAACCCGAACACCTCCCGGCCGCCGGCCATGGCAATGTCATTTGTAACGGGCATGGCCAGGCAATATCCCCCTTCCTCCCCGTTGTGCACGGCCCGGATAAACAGCGCTGTTTCCCGGTAGGTCACATCGAAATTGGTTGCCGGGTAATAGGCCACAAACGCCATTGCGATTGGATGGGCCGCGGGCTTGAGCGGCGGCGGCAGGAGCCTGGCGATGATCTCGGGCTTGGTTTCCCAAAAAAGGGTGAGCATCTCCGCATCATAAAAATCAGCGGTAGCCCTGGTGTTTGCCATGATCTGCTCAAATGTTTTTACAAATCCCATAATCTGTCTCGTTTGTCTTTTCAGGTGAATTGAAAATTCAATAAACAAGGTTCCAGGGAAAAAATATACAATAAAATC
>JALOPH010000238.1 GCA_025453995.1 Desulfobacterales bacterium | reverse complement strand
ACAATTTTGAGATCAAAAGCATCATTCAATATTACGCCCAGTGGATCAGGGAAGGAAAGCTCAAGGTCAATTCCGACTGGAACAAGGATCTGAAAGTCAAATTTACGGTGCAGGATCCCTGTCAGCTGGTGCGTAAATCATTTGGCGACCCGGTGGCCGACGACCTCCGGTTTGTGGTCAAAACCGTGGTGGGTGAGGAAAACTTCATCGACATGGCGCCCAATAAGTCCAACAACTACTGCTGCGGCGGCGGGGGCGGATATCTCCAGTCCGGATATCAGGATGCCCGCCGGCAATACGGCAGTTTAAAGGCGGAACAGATTCTGGCCACGGGCGCGGCATACTGCATCACGCCCTGCCACAACTGCCACGCCCAGGTTCATGATTTAAGCGAAATGAGACACCATCCCTGGCAGACCGTCCATCTCTGGACCATCATCTGCCTGGCAATGGGAATCCTGGGGCCCAATGAACGCACTTATCTGGGGGATGATCTCAAGGAAGTCAACGTATTCCATCCGGAATCTGAAATGTAAATTTTTCCGGGCTGGAATTACCAGCCCGGAAAAATTTAATCATCTAAAAAAGCGCCGCCTGTCGGCGCTTTTTTATTTTATTTTTCCCCCTATGAATTTTCCTCTTTTATCAACCTGCCGATAATGTTAATAATCAAACAAAGAGGAAAATTCATAGGGGGAAAAATATGAGGATAAAATCTATTGAACTCTTTCATGTCTCTGTTCCCTTGGATGTCACCTTCTGGCCCACCTGGATACCCGGTTATCCCCAGACCCATAACCGGTTTACCTTGATCAAAATCGTCACGGATGAAGGGATCGAAGGATATTCAGCCGGCGCAGCCATGGGAAAGGAACGCCAGGGCCTGGGCGATTTGCTGGGCGGGTATCTTATCGGCGCGGACCCCACAGACATCGACCGGATCCAGAGCCTCCTCAAGCAGGCCGGTTTTCTGGGATGGCGCAATTTCTGGATCGAGCCCGCCTGCTGGGACATTATGGGCAAAAAACAGGGCAAGCCGGTGTATGAACTTTTAGGCGGCAAAGCCCGGCCCATAGACGTGTACCTGTCCACCGGCGAAATGCATGAGCCGGAGAAAAGGGTTGAAGAGCTCCTCTCCATGACCGAGCGGGGATATAAGACGGCCAAACTGAGGGTCAAAAACAAGGCGCTCCATGATGACATCCGCCACATCGAAGTGGTCAGAAAAGGTGTCGGCGACAAGCTCAAGCTTGGAGTGGACGCCAATCAGGGATGGCTGGTTTCCATTGTGGATCGGGTCCCGGCCTGGGATTTTGACCGGGCGAGAGATTTTGCCGCCGCCTGTTATGACAATCAAATCGACTGGCTGGAGGAGCCTTTAGACTCAAGGGATTATGACGGAAACGCCGCGCTGAAAAAAGTGTCCAAAGTCAAAATATCGGGCGCGGAGATCAACTACGGCTGGGACGAGATCAAGATCATGTTTGAAAAGGACTGCTTCCATATCTACCAGCCGGACGCCGTGTTTGCCGGCGGCATCGCCCAGGTCAAGAAAGTCATTGACGCCTGCCATGCCCATGACCGTGAATTTTCCCCCCATACCTGGACCAACGGCATCGGGTTTTACATCAACTGGAACATGGCTTTGGCGGACCGAAACGGAACCCATCCCCTCGAATACCCCCTTGAAGAACCTTCCTGGGTGCCGGAATTCCGGGAAGGGATCATAGACCCGGTGATTCCGGACAGAAACGGCATGCTCCAGCCCTTCACCCGGCCGGGACTGGGCTTTGAAATCAATGAAAAGAAACTTAAAAAATATGGCCAACGCTTTTTTAAACTGACGGAATTCGGGTTGAAGATAAAAGTGATCCGGGAAAAAGGCCTCAAGGCGGCTTTGGATATCAAGAAGCGGAAGGAATCAATATAACATGAAAGCATTGTTCATCATCTCCACAAATGAGGGGGAAACCATTTATAATGCCATGCGGCTTGCCAATGTGGGCGTTCAAAAGGGTGATGAGGTGAGCGTGTTCATGCTCGGCAAAGGGGTTTTGTTTGAACAGGCGGGAACTGAGCAATTTAATGTGATGGAACAGGTCAACCTGTTTGAAGGTGATTTTTACGTCTGAGGGGTCTGCATGAAATCCCACGGTCTTGCGGGATCAGGATCATGCCCCATTGCATGGATGGATGATTTGTATGAATTGATCAGAGAAGCCGACAAGGTGCTTACCTTTTGATTGATATAGGATATCAGAAAAGCTCATTATGATGCCTAAATCACTGCGCGGCAGGATAAAGCCCAAACCTGTAGAAAAAAAATCCTTTAAGCCCGGCAACGTATTGGCGCCGGTGCCGGCCGTACTGGTGAGCTGCGGCGGTACTCACGGATTCAAGCCCAACCTCATCACCATTGCCTGGACAGGCAGCATTTGCAGCGACCCGCCCATGCTCTCCATCGCCGTCCGGCCCGAGCGCTATTCCTACGGCATCATCCAGGCGACCCAAGAATTTGCGGTCAACATCCCCTCTCTGGCCCAGGCATATGCCACAGACTGGTGCGGCATGAAATCCGGCCGGAATGTGGATAAATTCGCCGAAACCGGCCTGACGCCGGCTCAGTCATCAAAAGTCCAGTGCCCCATTGTTCTGGAGTGCCCTGTCAATATTGAATGCCGGGTGCAGCAATCTTTGAACCTGGGTTCCCACACCCTGTTTCTGGCTGAAGTCGCCGCCGTTCAGGTTTCTGCAGATTTGCTGGACGCAAAAGGCAAGCTCCGCCTGGAAAAGGCCGGGCTGCTGGCCTTTGCCGTGGGGCAGTATTTCGCCCTGGGCCGCAGTCTGGGACGGTTTGGGTTTTCCGTCAAGAAGTCCAAAAAGAAAGGTAGTCGCTGAAGAGAATCGTCGGTCAATATCGTGCTAAACATCAAAAAAAATATCAGCTTCATATGCTGATATCTGTTCATTCACCGCCCATTTGATTTTTTCAGCTATATCCTTGCCGATGCCGTCGACGGTTTGGAGATCTTCCACGCTGGCGGCCATGACCCGCTCCACGCTGGAAAATCTTTCAAGAAGCAGCTTTGCCCTTTTCGGCCCCACGCCCGGCAGACCCTGCAAGATATATTTCTGCCGGGCATGCTTGGTTTTGGGGCGATATCCGATCCGTTTTTGACATGTATCATAAACAATGGATTGAATCTGACGGGCAGCATAGCAAATCAGATCAGCCGTTTCCGATGGATGCATGGAACGCAGCACGGGAATGCCGAATATCAGACTGACTGAAACCAGGGCGCCTTGAAGGGCCGGACGCTGGATGCCGGTTTCCGACAGGTCTTTGCTGGTTCCTTCCAGAATCAAAATGCCCTTGTGTCTGGAACCGGCCAGGCATGAAGCCTGTTTAAACAAGCGGCCGTCGATGATGGATATGGCAAAGTCATGGATGGTTTTTCGCTCAAAGAGGAGGTGGTTGTCGGCAAGATAGTCACCGATGGGAAGGCGCTTGAAGATGATATCGACATCCGGTCTTTCGGTGAGATGGTTTATGACATCATTTGGTTCACGATCATCGGCAATAATTGAGATACGGCGGGGATTATCATTCATATGAAGACCATTGCGTCAATGGTTTTGATAACATGATTTTGTCAACATGCTTTATCAACCGTCCCGACGGGACGGGGATATATTTTGATATTCATGGTTTCCCGCCAATGAATTGGCGGGCTATAATCATTCCATCCCTAACGGGATTCGGGGTTGAACAAAAAAACCATTACGATCTTCGATAATGAGATTGCTTCGCTTCGCTCGCAATGACGCCGCAGAAGGTCATTGCGAGGGGTGGCAACGACGAAACAATCTCTATAAAATGTAATAGTTATTCTGTGACAGGCCGTTAGCTTGAGCTTCGCATCGAAATCAATATGATCTCAAAATCAATACTGTCCCAAAGGGACAATGCGAAAATAGCCCGGCAATTCATTGCCGGGATCAAAGATCATGAAAAAATCCCCCGTCCCATGGGGACGGTTGAACCAGGGCCATCAATCGCCGAATCCGTCCGTTTCCAGCTTGCGTTCCCGGATATTGGCCTTCACCGCCCCAAGAAATGTCTCCATTCCGATGCCGTACCGGACCTTGCCGTCCAAGGTTCTCACCGCAAGGGTGTTGGTCTCTTTTTCCTTTTCACCGGCCGTGATGATTAAGGGGACTTGATTGAGCTGGGCTTCCCGGATTTTTTTCTTTAGGCTCTCCGACCGGACATCAATGGACGAGCGCAGGCCCGCTTCCTCAAATTTCTGATGAAGTTCTTTGCCGAATGCCGCCAGATCATCATTGATGGGAAGCACAATCACCTGAACCGGCGCCATCCATAACGGAAATTTCCCGGCAAAGTGTTCGATCAAAATCCCCAAAAATCGCTCAATGGACCCGTAAATCACCCGGTGGATCATGACCGGCCGGTGCCGCTCATTGTCTGCGCCCACATAGGAAAGGTCAAACCGTTCCGGCAGGGACATGTCGAGCTGAATGGTGCCGCACTGCCAGGTCCGCCCGATGGCGTCCCGTATGTGAATATCGATTTTGGGCCCGTAAAACGCGCCGTCGCCCTCGTTGATTTTATACTCCATGCCATATTTGCTCAAAGCGCCCTTAAGACCATTGGTGGCATTATCCCACTGTTCATCTGAGCCGATGGATTTCTTGGGCCGGGTGGAAAGCTCCAGATGGAACCCCAGGCCGAAGGTGCTGTACATGCGCTTGACCAGATTCAAGACCCCTAAAATTTCCTCCTCAATCTGATCCGTGGTCATGAAAATATGGGCGTCATCCTGGTGAAAGGCGCGGACCCTGAACAGTCCGGACAGCACGCCGGAAAGCTCATGGCGGTGGACAAGGCCGATTTCAGCCGCCCGCAAGGGCAGGTCTTTGTAGGAATAGCGCTTCATTTTAAACAGAAGCATGCCGCCGGGGCAGTTCATGGGCTTTATGGCCGACTCCACATCATCGATCACCACGGTATACATGTTTTCACGGTAGTTTTCCCAATGGCCGCTGCGCTCCCAGAGGCTGCGGTTTAATATGATGGGCGTCTTGGTCTCCACATACCCGGCCCGGCGGTGCTCCTCCCGCCAATAGGCGAGCAGGGCATTCCAAAGCTCCATTCCGTTAGACTGGAAAAAGGCCATGCCCGGCGCTTCATCATGAAAGGAAAAAAGATTCAAAGCTGCGCCGAT
>JALOPH010000237.1 GCA_025453995.1 Desulfobacterales bacterium | reverse complement strand
GAATCTGGATTCTATTTCCCTTCTATTGCCATCTGTTTCCGGTGCAAAGACTTCTTTTTCGACCACCTTTCAAACAGGCTGATTTTCTTTAATCGGTAGGCCCTGTCCACCATTTCCTCCTGAAACCTCAGACCGGATTCATTTTGCATGGCCGTGGTGAGGCATTCGGTTTTATAGGCGCATTGGATGCAGGATTGCGGCGAATGCCTCAGGCCGTCTTTTCCCTTTGGAAAAACCGTATCGAGCAGTCCAAAGCATTCCGGCTTATGGGGTCGGGTTTCCTCTGTCATAAGATATGGTCGTTCCGGCGCGTTTGAATTCCTGGTTGATCTCGGCGATTACCCCCTGGTCGGCGAAACTGAAATACCGGCTATCCCCGATCACGATATGCTCGTGAACCACAATGCCCATGGTCTGGCAGGCGAATACCAACTGACGGGTGATGGAAATATCCGCCGGAGAAGGAGACGGATCTCCCGACGGATGGTTGTGGGCAAAGATCACCGCAGCCGCCTTGTGGTCCAGGGCCGCGCGGACGACTTCGCGCGGATACACCGAGCTTGCGGTCAGAGTGCCGCAAAACAAATCTTCAACCGCGATCACCCTGTTTTTGGCATCCAGAAAAAGCGCCTTGAAGCACTCGCGGTCCTTGGTGCTCATGTTCAGATACAGATAATCAAACAACGCCTTTGAATTGCTCAGGGGTTCTTTGCGGATGACTTTTTTCTGCAAATACCGGTCGGCCACCGCTTTAACCAGCCGGATGCCGAACAGGTTCATGGGGCCGATCCCTTTTACGGAGCACAGATCAACAGCCGAGGCATCCAGCACCCCCTGGAGGGTTTTAAATTTGGCAAGCGCCGCTTTGGCCGCCTCCTTGCAGTCTTTCCGGGGAGTGCCCAGGGTCAGCAGCAGTTCGATCACTTCATAGTCATGAAACCCGCTCAAGCCAGAGGCCAGAAATTTGTATCGAAGCCGCTCCCGGTGGCCCTCGCCTTTGTGTTTATTTTTTTCGGCCATACGAATTATTTTCCGTTTTGAATATTGATGTTTGCCGAAAAAATCATTTTACCGATGATGGAGTGCCCATTGCGAGACGGCAGGTTTTGGTTCAGGCCAGGGCCAA
The DNA here is from genome assembly GCA_025453995.1 of Desulfobacterales bacterium. Lineage (GTDB taxonomy): Bacteria > Desulfobacterota > Desulfobacteria > Desulfobacterales > Desulfosalsimonadaceae > JALOPH01. The sequence goes on along the minus strand of JALOPH010000237.1, from coordinate 9,847 downwards.
AAGATGCCTTCTCCGCTATCGGAAGTCGTCCATTTCATCTTTGAGGTCTCGTGTCATGAGCAGAAACACAGCGTCTTTGGGCGACAGATTTTCATAAAGCACTGAATACACCGCATGGGAAATGGGCATTTCTACGCCGACTTTCCGGGAAAGATTGTAGAGGGATTTGGCGGTTCTCACGCCCTCTGCCACCATATTCATCTCAGAAAGGATGTCGGTTATCTTTTTCCCTTCTCCGATGAGTTTTCCCACGGTATGATTCCGGCTTAAATGCCCGGTGCAGGTGAGCACCAGGTCCCCCACCCCGGTCAGGCCTGAAAACGTATGCGGATTGGCCCCGAGCTTTATCCCCAGACGCTGCATTTCAGTCAAACCCCTGGTGATGAGCGCGGCCCGCGTGTTCAACCCCAGCCCCAGGCCGTCAACGATGCCCGACGCAATGGCGATGACGTTCTTGATGGCCCCGCCCAGTTCAACTCCGAGCACATCATCGTTGGTATATATTCTGAAAAACGGCGTGGCGAAAATCTGTTGAACATATGCAGCCACCGATACGTTTTCAGACGCGGCAGTGGCTACAGTGGGGACTTTGACCACGACTTCCTTTGCAAACGTGGGACCGGAAAGCACGGCGAGCTGATTCGAAAAAACCGGCGGCAGAGTCTCCCTCAAAATGCCGGTCATGGTCAGATGGGTTTTGATCTCGATCCCCTTGGAAGCGGTCACCACCGTTGACCGGGCGTCCAGATGCCCGGCGGCCTGAATGGCGATTTCCCGCATGACATGGGACGGCACGACAATTAAGACCAGGTCCTTGTCGGCCACCACCCCTGCAATATCGCCGGATGCGGACAAGGTTGGCGACAGCTTGACGCCGGGCAAAAAGAGCTTATTTTCATTATCTGCATGAATGCTTTCTTGAACAAGCTTTTCAAAGGCCCACAATTCAACCGCGAAGCCCTTCTCACTCAGGAGGTTGGCCAGGGCCGTCCCCCAGCTGCCGGCACCCACCACCCCTATTTTCGGCGATTCCAGATTCATTAATTTATATTCCTAATCCCGTAGGGGCGAATAATTATTCGCCCCTACTATTCCGTCCCGTTCTCTTCTTCCCTTTCTGCAAGTCTTGCCGCGCTCACCAGGAATTCATTGGAGTCCAAATCCATGAGCTTTACCCCCTGGGTATTGCGGCTGATGACCGATATCCCTCCAATATGAAGCCGAATGATTTTACCGATATCGGTTACCAGCATCACTTCATCTTCGTCATTGACCACCAGGCTGGTTACCACGCGTCCATTTCTTTTATTGGTCTTAATAGTGATAACCCCTTTGCCGCCGCGATTCTGAACCGGATATTCGTCAATGGACGTTCGCTTTCCATAGCCGTTCTCCGTTGCGGTAAACATGGTCTGCCCGTGGGTCAGAACTTCCATGCCGACCAGATGATCTGTTTCTTCAAGTTTCATGCCGCGCACGCCGATGGAATTGCGGCCCGTGGGACGGACATCGGATTCATGGAACCGGATGGATTTTCCCAGCAATGAGCATAAGAATACGTTCTGGGTTCCGTCCGTCAGGCGCGCCGCGATGACTTCGTCGCCTTCCACGAGATTTAACGCGATGATGCCGCCGGAACGTGGACGGGAAAACGCCATGATATCCGTTTTGTTGACCAGACCGCTGCGGGTCGCCAGGAGCACGTAAAGGCCGGGTTCAAATTTAGGAACCGCCAGAACAGTCGCCAGCTTCTCCTCAGGCCCGAGATTGAGAAGGTTCACAATGGCCTTTCCCCGGCTGGTACGGCTCCCCTGGGGGATGTCATAGACCTTGCACCAGTATACCCGGCCCAGATTGGTAAAAAACAGAAACGTGTGGTGCGTGGAGGCGACAAACAGATGGGCCACAAAATCCTCTTCCTTGGTCCCCATGCCGGTTTTGCCTTTGCCGCCGCGATGCTGCTGGCGGTACATGGTAATCGGGTTGCGTTTGATGTAGCCGGTATTGGAAATGGTCACCACCATGTCCTCTTCAACGATTAAGTCTTCGATGGTGATTTCCTTTGTTTCAGATACAATCCTGGTTCTGCGGGCGTCACCGAAGGACTCCTGCATCTTCGCCAGTTCTTCCTTGATGATGCTCAGGACAATCCTTTCACTGGAAAGTATCTCCCTGTATCGCGCGATGTCATGGAGCACTTCCACATGCTCGGCCTTTATCTTGTCGCGTTCCAGTCCGGTCAATCGCTGAAGCCGCATGTCAAGAATGGCCTGGGCCTGCAGGTCCGACAGGCCAAACCGGTTCATCAGAGCGGTTTTGGCTTCCGCCGGCGTCTTGGAACCCCGGATGAGTCGGATCACTTCGTCGATATGATCCAGGGCGATCAGAAGCCCTTCCAAGATATGGGCCCGGGCTTCGGCCTTGGTTAAGTCATACCGGGTTCTCCGGATGATGATGTCCTTGCGGTGAATGATGAAGTGTTCCAGAATTTCCTTCAGGTTCATCAATTCCGGCCGTTTGTTTGCCACCGCGAGAAAGATGATCCCGAAATTGTTCTCCAGCTGGGTGTGCTTGTACAACTGATTTAAAATCACATCGGGCATCTGGTCTTTGCGCAGGGCAATGGCGACTCTGATCCCGTCCTTATCGGATTCATCCCGGACATACCGGACACCGTCAAGCTGCTTGTCCTTGATCAGATCAGCGATTTTTTCGATCAGCGTCGCCTTGTTGACCTGATAGGGAAGCTCCCGGACAATGATGGTTTCCGTCTTGTTCTTGCTGTCCGCTTCTATTTCAATTTTGGCCCGCATGCGAACCCGGCCCCGGCCGGTCAGGTAGGCGTCCTTTATCCCCGACGTGCCGTATATGATACCGCCCGTAGGAAAATCAGGGCCGGGAAGAATTTCGATCAACTCTTCAATGCTGATATCCGGGTTGTCGATGAGGGCCCGGATGGCCTCGCACAGCTCGTTTAAGTTATGGGGCGGAATATTGGTGGCCATGCCCACCGCAATGCCCGATGACCCGTTGAGCAACAGCGCCGGCACTTTGGCCGGCAAAACATCCGGCTCTTCAAGGGTTTCATCGTAATTGGGATGAAAATCCACAGTTTCTTTGTCGATGTCTTCGAGCAGCTCCTGGGTGACCCGCTGCATCCGGACTTCGGTGTACCGCATGGCCGCCGGCGGATCGCCGTCAACAGACCCGAAATTCCCCTGGCCGTCCACCAGGGGATATCTCATGGAAAAGGACTGGGCCATGCGGACCAGCGCGTCATATACCGCCGTGTCGCCGTGGGGATGATATTTACCGATGACATCGCCGACAATGCGGGCGGATTTCTTGTAAGGCTTGTTATAGTCGTTTTTCAAATCCCGCATGGCATAGAGGATCCGGCGGTGGACAGGTTTCAGCCCGTCCCGGACATCGGGCAAAGCCCGGCCGATGATGACGCTCATCGCGTAATCCAGATACGACTGCTTCATCTCCTTTTCGATGCTGATGTCGGTTTTTCGCTCTTCAGCTTGGGTCATTTCAGCTCCAGATCCCCCGGCAGGCCGGGTGATAATAAAAATTTTTTTTCAAAAATTTTTTAATGTTTGATAAACCCCAGGGCGGCAAATCCCAAAATAATTTCATAGACGATCATCGGCGTATAACTTTGAAAAATATAATAGACGATGCCGCCGCCGATGATGGCCGGAACGCCGAACACCACCAATATGCCAAGCTTTCTGCTGATGGACATTTTATAATCTCCTTATCTTTTTTCCCTCACCCTGCCCTCTCCCAAAACGGGAGAGGGAATTAATTTTTGCATCAGCAAAAATTTAACGTTCGATTATCATCGCCATTCCCATGCCGCCGCCGATGCACATGGAGATCAAGCCTGTTTTCAAATTCCGCTGCTTCATCAGATTTAAACAGGTCACTGTCTGGCGTGCGCCGGTGCATCCGATGGGATGGCCCAGCGAAACGCCGCTTCCGACCATATTGGGACGGTCATAGGGGTCTTTCATGCAGGCAATGGCCTGGGCGGCGAATGCTTCGTTGAGTTCGATCACGTCAATGTCGTTGATGTTCATGCCGGTTTTTTTCAACACTTTGCGGATGGCCGGAATCGGGCCAAGGCCCATGTATGCCGGATCCAGGCCGCCGCCGGCAAAAGCCTTGATTTTGGCCAGAGGCTCGATTCCAATTTCCTTTGCTTTGGCCGCGCTCATCAGCACCACGGCCGCCGCGCCGTCGTTGATGCCGGATGCGTTTCCCGCGGTCACGCTGCCGTCTTTTTTAAACACAGGGGCCAGTTTGGCCATTTTCTCCATGCTGGTTTCCATGGGTCGTTCGTCCTTGTCCACAATCACATCGCCTTTTCGGGATTTGATGACCACCGGCACGATTTCCCTTGCAAACGTTCCGTCTTTCATGGCCGCCAGCGCGCGCGCATGGCTGAGCACTGAAAGCTCATCCTGCTCCTGTCGCGTGATGCCATAGGTATCAACGATATTTTCAGCCGTGCATCCCATGTGATAGCCATAAAAAATTTCATAAAGCCCGTCAAAAACCATCAGATCGGCGATTTCACCCTTTCCGGTGACTTCCATGCGATATCCCCACCGCGCCTTGGGCAGGGCCATGGGAACCAGGCTCATGTTTTCCTGGCCGCCGGCCACCACCACATCGGCCTGGCCGCACATGATGGAAGTCGCCCCAAGGGTGATGGCTTTCAAGCCTGAGGCGCAGACCTTATTGATCGTAAACGCAGGCGTCTCCTTGGGCATACCGGCCCGGATCATGGCCTGTCGGGCCGGATTCTGGCCCTGGCCTGCGATCAAAACGTTTCCCATGACGACTTCATCCACGCACACCGGTTTGGCGGCCGCGTCCCAGTCTGCGCCTTTTTTTTCAAGATCGATCATTCCCTGATCTTTTAATTTGTCCGGCGCCGCCGCCTTCATCTCGTCGCTGACTATCGGCCGCAAGCCCGCTTTTTTTAACGCTTCCCGTATCACGGTTGCGCCCAGATCCACCACTGGAACATCCTTTAATGTTCCACCAAAAGATCCCACCGGGGTTCTTGCCCCGCTGACGATGACCACCTCTTGCATACTTTTATCCTCCCTGATATAAATTAATCGACTTGTTTATAAGATTTTTGAAATTATATTGTCTAACAAAACCAAGATTGAAATACAAGCATAAACCATAGGAATTTTTATTTCCAAATAAAAATACAACCTGTAGATATCATTAAAAATGTGTTTAATCATCATGGCATTGCAGGCACACCCGGAATACCCGCTGGTCATTGCGGCCAACCGGGATGAATTTTACCACCGCCCCACTGCTCCGCTGGCGTTCTGGGAAGACCATCCGGATATTTTGGCCGGAAGGGATTTGCAAGGCAACGGGACATGGCTGGGCGTTTCCGGGAATACCAATTACAGGGCCCCCTCCACGGACAAACCCGACGCCCTTTCCAGGGGCGCCCTGGTCAGCGGGTTTCTCATGGACGAACAATCCCCGGAAGCCTATTCGCGCCGTGTCTGCGCCGACGGAACCTCCTACAACGGGTACAACCTGGTGGTCGGCGATCTGGACCAGTTCTGGTGGTCAACCAACATAACGTCCGCTGTGAAGAGGTTGACGCCCGGTATTCACGGCATTTCCAACCGACTGCTGGACACCCCCTGGCCCAAGCTGAAAAAAGCCATAGCCGGAATGCGTGACATCCTCGGCAGGAACCGGAAATTTGATTCTGAAACGATATTCGCCCTTCTATCGGATACCGCGGTTCCGTCGGATGACCGCCTGCCGGATACAGGCGTGGGCCTGGACTGGGAGCGCCTATTATCCCCTGTATTTGTCAGAAGCGATATTTACGGCACCCGCTCCTCTTCGATTATTCTTTATCACCGGAGCGGGTTATTGACATTTCTGGAACGAACCTTCAAAACCCCGAATCATGAGCCAACCCCCGAGGCTACGCGTCATTTCGAAATATGCTTGAAGCCAAAAATTTAACAATTCATTTAAGAATTCCTTTTTTCATCCTTCCCATACGGAAATCAGCATTACATTTCCAGGGGGGGCTGAAACCGGGGTATGCTTTTTCAGCCGGCGGGGACCGATCGCATTCATTAATGGCTGGTCGCATCAAAACCAGGCATCCGGAAAAATGTTTACCGGACAGACAATGGATACACTCAAACGATCTCCACCCGATCTGGTCGTCCTTGCAAAATATTTTATTCATGTTAAACCTAATAATCGAAATACAATTATGGATTTATGAGAATTTCAGACCGGTGCCCGGCCTTTCAGAAGAGGAAAAAAACCATTTTATTTTAATGGCGAGGCGGGAGCCTCCGATTGAAACCCGCATGATAATGCAGGGAGGCCCCAGCGGAACACCCCTTAGGCCAATTTAATCAATAAGGAAACAGAATCATGGAAAAAATCAAATCGAACGCCCAGACCATTTTTTCAATGAGCATTTTCTGCCTGGCTTTGGCGATTGCCTATTTTGCTTATGAACTATATAAATTCCGTACGGGCTTTCCGGAGATACTGACACACATGGAAAAAACCTCAGAGATTATCTATCCAACCATGAACGGGATTGCGAAAATTTCAGACAACATCCCGCCCATTGCCGAATCCATTGATAAGATTCATGAATCTCTGCCATCTCTGCTCGCCGAAGTCAAAGCCACCCGGGAAAGCCTGCCGGATCTATTAAAACAGGTTGATGACATAACTGTAAAAATTGAAAATACAACAAAAGTCATTCCCGGCGTTCTTGAGGAAGTGAAAAAGACCCGTGAAACTGTGCCTGGAATCCTGCAGGAAGTACATGCCGCCAATGAACATATCCCCAAGATCATCAGCCAGGTCAACGGTGTCCGGGAACAAATACCGGTCATGATCCAGACCGTGGACAAGGCATCGGTTTCCGTTGATTCATTCTCAACCCAGCTGGCTCAAACCAACAAGCTCATACCGGAGATTCTGGAAGAAACCAAAAAAATAAGGGAAGCGGCCCCTGAGCTGATGGACAGGGCTGATAAAATCGTCGCCCAGGGGGGGGAATTCGGGTCAGAAGCAGGCAAGGGAGCACTCAGCGGGCTGGTCATGAGCGTGGTCAATCCCGGAAATGTCGCCGGACGATTAAAGGATCTGGTGCTGCCGGGAAAAGAAGTCCCGGTCTTGACGGACGCGGACATTGCATTGATCCGGGAAACAGCCAAAGATGTGATCATAAATAAAAAACCGGGAGAAGAAATCAAATGGGAGAATCCGGTCTCCAACAATTTCGGAAAAGTCATGCTTATCAGAGAGTTTGTTGAAAACAATGAGGAATGCAATGAAATCCGGGCGATGATATGGGTGAAAAAAGGGTTTATGAGAAAAGACAAAACCCATGATTTCAACATGACGGTCTGCAAAATGCCTGATGGCACATGGGCTGAAAAAGGGGAGCCATGGCTAAATAAAAATGGGAATTGATTGAATGTTTTGGGAGGATTGAATGTCAAGCGATGACAGTGTGAACCGGATTGTGTCCGAAGCCATGAGGCTCCGGGAGCAAAAGGAAAAAGGATACCGGGCCAGGGCGCTCAAGCTTTTCCCCCCGATTTGCGCTTATTGCGGGCGGGAATTTGAAGGCGGCCGCGTCCGTGAGCTCACGGTCCATCACAAGGATCATAACCATGACAACAACCCTGCCGACGGCAGCAACTGGGAGCTGCTCTGCGTGTATTGCCATGAGAATCAGCACGCCCGTCAGGATGTGGCCGACGCCTATGACAAGGAGAAGCCGGGCCGGAGCGCTGATGAACGATCTGACTACCGGCCGTTTGCCAATCTGGGGGAGTTGCTAAAGAGCAAAAAAAGCAAATGAACTCATCAAAAATCGAACATATCGGATTTGTCATCGCCAATCCCTGCGCGGCTGCGGACTGGTATGCAAAACATTTAGGATTCACCGTCCTTCGCAAGGCGGACAACAATTCTGTAGCCTTTATTCAGGAGCCCCACTGCGGCCTGATATTTGAACTCATCGGCAACCCGGAGATTCATCCCATCGATTCGGATTTGACCCATCCCCTTCAGGTTCATCTTGCCTTCAAATCCAACGGCATCGAAACAGATATTCGAAGACTGTCTCATGCCGGAGCTTCTTTTGTCATGCATTGCCAAACACCTGACCCGGAAGCCAAGGTCTGCATTTTAAAAGACCCTTTTGGTTTGTATATCCAGCTCGCCCAGCGCAAAGAAACATTTTATGCCTGAAATGAACGCCGCAATCCGAAACTTCCTGCTTCCTGAAATCAACCGGAATTTTCTCATCCGCGTGGCGCTTGTTGCGGTTTTGGCATATATTTTTTTCAAGTATCTGCTGATACCATTTCGGGTCAGCGGGTACAGCATGGCTCCCACATACAATAATGGAGATGTCAATTTCTGCTGGACCCTGCGGTTTATGTTTTCGCCGCCCGAACGATTTGATGCGGTTACGGTGAGATATGCCGGAACCCGCGTCATGCTGCTCAAGCGCGTCATCGCCATTGAAGGGGAAACTCTTGAATTCAGAAAGGGACGCCTTTTCATCAATGGGAAGGAGGTGGAGGAGCCTCATATAAAAGGTCAATACAACTGGGAGTTACCCCCGAGAACCGTGAAACCCCATCATGTGTATGTGGCGGGCGACAACCGTCATGTTCCCATGGAAACCCATGATTTCGGACAGACGGATTTAAATCGCGTCATTGGAGCGCCTGTATGGTAAATCAAAAAAATATCCTGATTGTTTCCCTGATATGTTTTGCCTGCGTGATCGCATTTTTCTGGCTCCATGAAAGCGATGAAGACAAAATCAAAAAACGGTTTGACGAACTTGCCGAAGAAACCGCCAAAGCTACAGACGAAAAGGAACTGGCGGCGGTCATCAAGGCGAAAAAAATTTCTGAGCTATGCGCCGATTCATTTCAGGTTGACTTCCCGTCATATTCGATTTCCCGAAAATTCATGAGAAACGATATCTCAGCCCAGATCCTGGCGGCCCGGGCGCGTTACTCCGCCATTTCGGTGAATTTTTACGATATAAGCATCGATTTTCCCGAAGAAGGCATTGCGGATGTCACCCTGACCGGATCTGTGGAGGCCGCGTTGACCAGCGGCGAATCGGTCCGTGAAATCCATGAACTCCGATGCCGGCTTGAAAAAATTGAAAAAGACTGGCTTTTTGCAGCTATTGAAGGAGTGGATGTTCTGGATAAGTAGGTCCTGAAGGTCGCAAAAAAAAGATGCCTTCATTCAGATCTTCAACCCCTTCTTGATGGTGTTGAACTGATTTACCGTCCCGAACCGCTTGACGCATCCCGAAAAAACAATTCATCGCTCCGCTACCCCCGTTTCAACTCCCGGATCTTTCCGTGCTTAACTGATTCAAAGAACAGGTTCAGGAGTTGTTTTTTATTGCGCAAAACGATGGGATTTTTTCGCGGGGCAGCGGCTTCTTGAACGCCCCCATGATATCATTCTTTTTCCTCAAAAAGGCGGATAGGATTTTTCAGAGCCATGATTGGACTTATTGCTTCGTGCTATTTTTAGGCAGAACAAACGGGCGGCCTCTATGGGATATACAATCAACATCCGCATCATAAACCGCTTTAATCACGGTAGGGTCCCAGGGTTGGCGCCCGTCTTTCGGGTCGTAAATACCGCCATTTTTTAACAAAACAAACGCATCGCCGTATAAAAACGCCTGGTTGGGATCATGGAGAACAGCCACCACCGTAAATCCAGAACTCGCTATGTCCCGGACGATTTGCAGCAGCCG
>JALOPH010000059.1 GCA_025453995.1 Desulfobacterales bacterium | reverse complement strand
ATGAAGGCCAACTGGTGACCTTCACCGGACGCGGCAGCGATTCGGACGGCTCGGTTGCCGGATACAAATGGAGCTCCAGCATCAGCGGCGACCTGGACAGCAGAGCATCCTTTTCCACTTCGGACTTGCCGGCAGGCAACCATACCATTTCCTTCCTGGTGCAGGATGATGACGGGGCATGGTCGGACCCGGTCTCCCTGGCTTTAAATATTCAACCAGCGGAAATTAATAATCCGCCAACGGCGGTGATTGAGGCCATTTCGCCCAATCCCTCTGAGGCGGGCCAATGGGTGGCGTTCTCGGGATACGGCAATGACTCGGACGGTGTAATTGCATCATACCTGTGGAGCTCCAGTTTAAGTGGCCCCTTGAGTTTCAGCAGCTCATTTTCCAGCGAGTCGCTGCCGGTGGGCGCCCAGACCATATCCTTGCAGGTGCAGGATGATGACGGGGCCTGGTCGGTTCCTGTCACGATGAATCTGATCATCAACTCGGTTACTTCTTCCGTCGAGCAGATGTATATTTGCCTGGGATATGGAAACGGAACGAGCACCACGGATTTTCTGGAAAACTGGCTTCAGGGAAAAGGGGTCACGAAGGAAGCAGGAGTTTGGAAATACACCAGTCCGCAGGGCAAGGACTTCCTCATTCACTTTGTCCAGGACATCGCCGGCATGCGCCAAGCCCTGACAACCAGAGGGGCGCATGTCCTCTATCGGGGGCACTCAAATTTCGGCCTTGGCACAACATTCGCCACAGACGAAGAAGAAGTCAGTGCCGTCATCGATGATATATACACCATAGATGATCCGCGCATTTTCAACTACAGCTCCCAATGGATCAATGTCAATGTCCGCCGCCTCAGAACACACCAGGCATATCCGAACTGGTGGCCGGTCTTTCAGGATGGCACAAACGGAATCATGCCCTATGACTTTGACGACCCGGCCGGGGACCCACCCTACAATTATTATATCACCTACCAGATACCCGGTGATCCGACCCGCACCCATCATCTGCTGCAATCCCCTAATGTCGGCTCCATACAAAGGTTTCCGGATTCAGGCCGGCCGGCATGGTATTCCGCCGACGGCAGCAAGCCGGACCCGGCCGATCCGGATCATCTTCAGTATTTCATTACCAATCCCGAGACATGGTCGCCTTCTTTGCATATAACAGGCGACTGGTTCTCATCATTAGACCTGGCCGGATTCTTCCGCGATGATTATCTTTATCTGCCGGCCGGATACGGTCGAAATAAAGTCGAGTATCTGTTTACAACGCCTAAAACGGGGCAATACAGGATTCTGGCCTGGTGGCCCGCGTCCCTCGCCAACACCGCCGGCGCAAAGTACATCGTTAACCATGATGGCGGCAGTTCTGTTGTTTCAGTCAATCAAAAGGAGGACGGCGGGCAATGGAACGAAATCGGAGTGTTCCCTTTCCAGGCCGGAGACTATTCGGTCATTATCAGCGGTCAGGCCGGATCGGGCCAGGTCGTGGCCGACGGGATCAGGGTTGTGGCTTTGGACAACCCGCCCCCGGTAATTCAGGCTGATTTCTCCGCCGAGACCCGCTACGGGCCTGCGCCGCTGACTGTCTCGTTTGAGAATGCCAGCACCGGAAATATCACCAGCTATGATTGGGATTTTGGGGACGGGAAAACCGACCACGTCAGTGCGACCACGACGTATTCCTACAGCTCCAGAACATTCAAGGAGAATACCTACACCACCCCCGGAACCTACACGGTCAGGCTCACCGCCAGCGGACCGGACGGAACCAGTACAAAAATCAAAACAGGCTATATAATTGTAGGAAAAGGCGGCGCTCCCCTTTTCGCAGAGTTTTCGGGGAATAATCGGCAGGACAACGCCCCCCTTAAGACCACATTCAGCGACATGAGCTCGGGGCAGATCGTTTCCTGGTCATGGGACTTTGACGACGATGGCATTGTCGATTCCACGGATCAAAATCCAAGCCACACCTATCTGGAACCGGGCAATTATACCGTCAGTTTGACGGTTGCGGACGCCGTCGGTCACAGTGCCACCGAAAAAAAAACCAACTTTATTCTGGCCAGGCTGTTTGATTATAGCCTGGATAATGTCAACTACCCGAAAAACCATTACCGATCAAAGACCATTCTTTTTAGAAAGGCGCTTGAAGTTCCCAAATCCGAATTAAGATATAGCCGGTTGTATTACGATGGCTGCAATACCGGCACCTATTTCCTCGACACTTTCAACCGCGGGGTTGTTTTCTACACGGTGAACAATTCCAGCGCATTGGGATTTACCGCCTATTTAAAATATTACCTCATGGGCAAAAGCGATCAGGTGATATGGGAACAGATGCAGAAACGTTCAGCCGTATATGACTATTATGATTTCAACAAGCTGCCGTCGAAACAATAGGCAATCAACCGGTATGCGGAGGTAAGTCTTATGACAGGACACAGGGCAATCGCTATTTGCCTTCTGGTCGGATTCATGATTTTTAAGCCCGGCCCGCTCAGGGCGCAAGACCCTGCGGCGCAAGGGTTTGACAGGGGTTTCAGCCCCGAAAAAGAAAAAAAGATCGATCAATTGCAGGCTATGGAGATACCGGCTGTTTTTGCAAGCCTCAGATCTGAAGAGTTTTTCGATGAGGAAGAATATCTGAACAGTTCAATTTACAGGGCGTTCAATCATCGAAGCGAACAAGCGGTTCAATTTGCTTTGGGAATTATTCGATCGACGCGGCCTCAAGAACATCCGACAGGACCTCAGGATTTCTATATCGCAAAACAGATATTGCAGATATTTTCCGATCAATCCCTGGAGAAATTGCTTGATCTATACGGCAGCGGGGGGCCGAAAGTCAGAAAAAATGTCATCGAAGTGCTCGGTCAAATGTCCGGCGGACAATCGGTTCGGGTACTTTTGGTCGACGCACTGGATGACCGGTCTTTTTGCGAGGAGGAACAGCCTGAATCGATTGGCGAACCTTTGCGCATTTGTGACGTGGCATACAATCAATTGGTGATCCGCTACAAAATCAAAAATGTGCCCCGGGTGATCGGCAGCATTCATGCCATTGATACGCGCGATTATAATATCCGGATATTGAAAGACAGGCTCGCGGCAGTTCGTTGAACACATCAGCGCCATCAGTATTCCACGAGATTCCGGCTTTTGTATCTGATGAAAGCCTTATTTTCAGATGGATGAATGAATGGCTTCGCGCGTTTTATCCGTCCTTTTACAATCTTTTGTTTGCCCGGAGTTCCCCCCGCGTTAACGAGAAAAAAATACCAATCGCGCACAAAATCGTGAAAATCGTGAAAACGGTCTTTAAAGACACCATAAACAAGTCAAGGTCAGATGACGTCAGCGGCCGGCTGCCCAGGATGATCGCAAAAACCACTGTGGCGGCTGCCATGCTCATCATCTGCCCAAGTACGCGCATGGTCGCCACCGCGCCTGAAGCAATACCGAAATAGCGCTGATCAACCGCGCCCATGATGGCGTTCATGTTCGGTGAGGAAAAAAGGGCAAACCCGAATCCGAGCAATACAAGCACGCCGGCGACATAGAAAACAGACGAGCCTTCGCCGAGAAAAACAAACTGAAGCAATCCGGCTGCTGTCAGGAACATCCCGGCAGATGCGATCTTCCGCGGTTCAACCTTGTCGGAGAGCTTACCGGCAACAGGAGAAAACAACGCCATCATCACCGGCTGGCAAACCAGAATAAGCCCTGCTGTCTGGGGGTTGAATCCTTTCACGTATTGCAGATACAGGCTCATCATAAACGTGGTGGCATAGGTGGCGGCATAGTTGATCAGGGCGGCGAGGCTGGAGAATGCAAAAACCCGGTTTTGCTGAAACAACCTGACTTCAAAGACAGGAAAAGAAATGGATCTTTGATAGAAAACAAAAAACACAAAACCGGCTGCCCCGGATCCGACCATGATATACGCCGCAGAAGCCGGCAGCAGTGATGCGCCGTACACCAGAGCGACCAATGAGGCACCGTAAAGGATGCTGCCGAACCAATCGAATTTTTCATCCGGGTTTCCCCTCCATTCCGTCCTCAAGTGCCTGAATGAGATAAATATGGACAATGCGCCAAAGGGGATCACTGCCAGGAAAATGCTTCTCCAACCGAAATGAAAGGTCAGCATCCCCCCCACAGTCGGTCCGGCCGACAGTCCGACATAAACCGCAGCCACATAGATGCCGATGGCCCGCCCCCGCCGGGCCGGCGGGAATACGGATGTCACAATGGCCATGCCGGTGGTCACAATCATGGCGCCGCCCAATCCCTGCAAGGTTCTTAGGGCGATCAGCATGGCGATGGAATCGGTAAAAATCAGAAAAGATGTAGTGGCGACGAACAATATCAGGCCGGATGTGAATATTTTTTTCCGGCCGTATATATCGGCGATTTTGCCGATGGGAACCAGAAATACCGCGGTTGCCAGCAGATAGGATGTGGCCACCCAACTCAGCAGCACGGCGCTGATTTTAAATTCGGCCTGAATCACGGGCAGAGCCACATTGACCGACGAAATCATGAAAGGCCCCATAAACGAGGTAACGGTCGCTACAAAGAGTGTTGACTTTTCCAGGCTCCGACCTTCAGGTAATACCGGAACGTTTTGTGTATCAGTAAGATCTTCCCGCATCCAGCTCAATATGCTTTCTTTATTATTTGCTAACAAAAACCGGCGCACTTCGGCAGCGATCATTTGACGCAAGGCCGGAGATTCACGCACATGAGTTCACATAAAAATTTCAAAAAAGTAAGTTGTCAGACCCATAGCAGAAATATCTGCGAAGAACAATCTGGAAGCAAGGAGATACTTTTCGGGGAGAAACAGGGTGTTCATAAAACCAATTGACATGGTCTGCGCCCTGGACGTATATTTAAAAAAAATGTCAAAGCCAAACCAGTCGCAAGGCTGGGACGGAAAGTCACGGATATCCAGCAATATCAATCATTTCGGAATGGACATCACTCAGGATCCCCCCGCCTACATCGATTACCATGCGACGGTTCCGGGCGTTCAGGTCTGGATCGCCGAATATCCGTTTACCAGATACATGAATATTCTGACCGATGAAACCGGATGGTGGACGATTTATGTTTTGAAATACAAAGGGATTGATCTTGAGTTTTCGTTTATCTATGAGAAAGAAGGCTGGATAACCACCAAATCAAATGTCATCACCGTCACGGATGAAGACAATACGGATATCGCCATTCAATACATCGATCCTTGGTATTATTACTTTGCGCTCAAACCCGCAGTTGAACAGCAAATGTCATACATGCTGGGTTTCTCTTTCACCCTGCAAAACGCCATGGTCGTTACGGTGGGCAAATCCTGGGCCAGCATGCATGATGACCGGCTGCCCCACGGAGACCCCGGCGCCACTGTATCGCTGACCCCGGCCCCGGTCTTTCCGGATACCATCGGTCCGATTTATTTTAACCCAGCAGTCCAGCCCGATCCATCTTACACCGAGACATCCGTCGATGGGGGTGTCACCTGGCTCAATGTGCCGTTGGGGACATTTGCCGCCACGGCCCAGAAGCCCGGTGTCACATATGAAACAGTGGAGTTCCGCGTCACAGACGACGACGTCGCCAGCGGGGTTGAGCTGTATATCGCTTCGCCCCCGGATTCCGTGCAGGGCGACAATGATTCCGGGCCGGGGGAATATTAAAAGTCATTCCAGAAATCAAGCAGTCGCCTTTTTTGATTGGGGCGCGTTCTTAAGGTACGCGCCCCAATAGCTCATACCGACGAACACCCCGCCGCCGATGATGTTTCCGATGGTCACCGGCAGAAGATTTTTCCACATGAAATTAAACCATGTCAACACTTCCATGTTGATGCTTTGGATGGTCGAAACATCGGCCCAGGCTTTCAGGAAAATGGCGGCCGGAATAAAATACATGTTAGCAATGCAGTGTTCAAAGCCGATGGCGACAAATCCCATGATGGGGAAAAAAATGGCAAAAATCTTGCTGATGGTCTGCCGGGCCGCCAGGGCCATCCACACCGCCAGACAGACGAGCCAGTTGCATCCGATTCCCCGAAACAAGGCTTCATTGAAGCTGAGGCCCACCTTTTTGACGGCGATATTGACGGCCGCCGCGCCCAGAGCGCCTTCCCCCGTCTTCCATAAACCCGATAGATAAAACAGAAGGGCGAGCAACAGAGATCCGATAAAATTCGCCAGATAAACAAGCCCCCACCGTTTCAACATATCGGAAAAGGTGATTTCCCGGGTCAGCACGCTGGAGATCATCAGGTTGTTGCCTGTAAAAAGTTCAGCGCCGGCGATCACCACAAGCATCAGGCCGAGGCTGAACGCCGATCCAGCCATGATCTTGGTGAATCCGATCCCGGCTTTGGCCTGCATGTCAAAGGTGACACTGGTGGACAGCAGCCCGCCAAATCCGATATAGGCGCCGGCCAGCACGCCCAAAACCGTGACGGACAGCCACGGGGAGGTCACCTTGCCCACACCGATGGTGGAGGCGACGGTTTCAGCGATGGTTTTCGGCGCCTTATCCTCCATGGTGGGAACCGGGAACTGCATGGCGCCGATAATCTTTTCCACCCGGCCCAGGGCCTCCTTCTCCTGGGTAAGCTTCCGCTGAACCGCTTTTTTCACCACAGCCGTGATTTCTTCGGGGGTAAACGGTTTGGAAACATAATCCATGGCCCCCCGTTTCATGGCCTCAGTCGCTCTGCCGACGGACGGATACCCGCTGATCATGACCACCGTGGCTTCCGGCGAACGCCGGTGGACTTCCTCGACCACATCCAACCCATCAAAACCGGGCATCTGCCAGTCGCACAGGATCACATCAAATGCAGTGTCCGAAACAAGTTTAAGCCCTTCATTGGGGCTTGAGGTGATCACCACATCAAACCCTTCCTGCATAAATATTTTGCGGCACGAACCCAGCACAATCTCATCGTCGTCAATGATCAGCATGCGTTGCGGCATAGATTCACCTCATTGTTTTATTTTTTTGCGCCCTCGATCAGCCACGCTTTCTGGTCCGGTGAAAGCGTGCCCATCTGATCCTCGATCCAGTTGATATCCGCCGTAATGATGGCAAGTTTTTCCTGGGCGGTCAGGTCAAACCCTTCCAGGGCATCCGCTCCGTTTGCAAATACGCTTTGGGCAAATTGTCTGTCATTGGCGCCTCTTTGAAGCACTTTGGAAAACTCATCCCGATGGATAATTGTCTGTTCTTCAGGTGCGCGCGCGGCCGCACTCGCCAATGACGAAGCAATGGCCTGGACCAGCTGATCCGGGGTGAAAGGTTTTTCGATATAGTGGGTGGCCCCGAGTTTCATTGCCTGCACCGCAGAACTCACGCTTGCATAGCCGGTGATAATCACAATGGGGATCGACGGCTTGTATTTTCGAATATCCCGGATCACTTTGAATCCATCAATATCCGGCATCCGAATGTCCGTGAGAACAACGTCGAAATGCTCGCTGATCGCATGACTGATGCCGGTTCCCCCTTTCAAAGTGGTATGCACTTCATACTCATCGCTGGAAAGTATCTTTTTGATACTGTCTAAAACGATCTGCTCATCATCAATCGCCAATACCTTTTTCTTTTGCATAGAGTTTCTCCTCATACATGCTGACTTGTTTGAATCTGTTATGCATACATGATCTCAAACCGTCATTTTTAATTCTAAATTTATATAATCACCAAACCTCCGCTCCCAGGCGGCTTTCAAGCCATTCTTTATGCCGGGGGTTCAGCGGCCCCATCTCTGAATCGATCCATTTCACATCGCCGGTCATCAGCGCCAGTTTCTCAGCGCCCGTCAGGTTAAAATCATCCAACGCATCGGCCCCGTTTTGAATGAGATTCTGCCTGAAGCCCTCATCAACCGCAGCCATTTCAAGCACTTTGACGATCTCTTCCCGATGAATAATTTTTTGCTTATCCGGTTTTACATTTTTTGCAGCGCTTACTGCGTTGGTTATGGCTTCCACGAGTTTGGCCGGTTCAAAGGGCTTCTCAATATAATCGGCCGCGCCCAGCTTCATGGCCTGAACCGCGGACCGTACCGATCCATATCCGGTAATGATGATCACCGGCATGGACGGCCTGGCCCGTTTAATGTCGCGCAATACAATCAGGCCCCCGACTCCCGGCATGCGGATATCCGTCAGAACGATGTCGTAAGTGTGATTAAGCGCCTTTTCAATTCCGTCAGTGCCGCTGAGCGTCGTATCCACATCGAATTTCTCAGCCGCCAATATTTTTTTTACACTGTCTAAAACAATCTGCTCGTCATCGATTACAAGGGCTTTTAATGTCATCTCGCTGATCTCCTTTTGCTAATTTCTCGGATGGCTGCAAGCAGCTCATCAGGGGTAAACGGTTTGGGTAAAAACAAGTTCGCGCCCATCATGTCAGCTTCCGCAATGGTTTCATTGGTGCTGTATCCGCTCATGACGATGATCGGCACATCCTTTTTTCTGTTCTTTAACTCGCGCATCAAATAAATGCCATCGTGAACCGGCATTTTTAAATCCATCAATAGCAATAAAAAATCTTCTTTTTCAATCAGTTCTAACGCTTCATCGGCGGATTTTGCAAGAGATACCTCATACCCTTCAAACTCCAAAACTCTTCTGCAGCTTTCAAGAACAATTCCCTCATCATCAACGACCAATAGTTTCATTTTTTGTTTCCCCAATATTCATGTTCATCGGCAGCCATACAAAAAACGTGGTCCCTTTGCCCATTTCGCTCTGAACCCGTATGGCGCCGCCATGTTCCTTGACAATCCCCAAGGAAACGGACAGGCCGAGCCCCGTCCCCTTGCCCACTTCCTTTGTGGAAAAGAAAGGATCAAATATCTTGTTTAAATTGTCCGGGGCAATCCCGCAACCCGTGTCTGATATGATAATTTCAACGCCCCTGTTGCCCGTATCGCTGGCGGACAAAGCCGGCGTGGTATGGACGGTGATGGTATCAGAGGGCTTGCTGGCGTCTAATGCGTTGATCAGGATGTTGAGCAGAACGCTCTGAATCTGGCTCCGATCCAGTGTAATCAAGGGCAGCGTTTCCCCCTGGTGGAACTGGACCGTCACGCCTTTCAGCAAGGCCTGATTTTCAATCAGTTTGATGGATGCCTCCACCAGGCGGTTGATCTCCGTGGGCTCCGGGTCCAGTTTGGTCTGCCTTGAAAAATCGAGCAATCCTTTTACTATTTTCCGGACCCTTTCTGTGGATTCGGCAATGACCTGGAGATCTGCCCGCACATCATCGGGGAAATCCGTCCGCCTCAGCAGCATATGGGTATAGGTGAGAACGCCTGTCAACGGGTTGTTGATCTCATGGGCCACGCCGGCAGCCAGCCTGCCGACGCTGGCCTGTTTTTCCGACTGAATGATCTGGCTCCGGCTCTCCATCCGGCGACGCTTCATGGATTCCACCATGTCCTTGAATGTCGTCTGTAAAATGGCGATTTCCTTGTCCCTGGAAATCGGGCCGATGTCCGGAGAAAGGTTCCCCGTGGAGACTTCCTGGCTTGCTTTCATCAGACGGTGAATGGGTTTCATGATCTGATAAGATATGAAATATCCCATGACAATGGCAATCATCGCCCCCAAAAAAGTCGCCAGCATGAAAAAAAGGAAAAATTTTTTCTGCACATTTGAGTAGTTGGATTCCAGCACCGCAATGGACAGCATGCCCACCCGACGGCCCAAAATATCCTCAATCGGCTCATAAGCGGATATATACCGATCATTTAAATACAGTTGGGTTGTCGTCCATTGTTTCCCCTGGATCACCACCTGTTCCTTGACTTCATCCGGGACTTCCGTCCCGATGGCCCTGTTGCCCTTTTCGTCAACAATATTGGTGGCGATCCTGATTCTATCGAACAATATGGATGCCATGGGCGTTGTTTTTTCCTGTTGAACATCATCAAAAAAGAAAGATTTCTGGGCCTGATCGACGATATTGGTGCTCTGATTCAGAACGATGCCGCCGTAAAGAACCCCGATCAGCTCACCGTTGACTCTATTTTCAAATATAGGGATACCCGCTCCAATGGCCATGCATGCCAGTTGCTGATCGTCATCCGGCATGAGCTGATTGGCGCCTTTAAAAGGATAAAACTGAGTGCGGTCGGCAAGCTCCATATTTTCCCGGGATATAAACGCTTTTGAAAGGACAACCGTACCGGCTATTTCATGCTTGTGGCTGATAACATAACGGGCGATGATATTTTCATGCTGACCTTTTTCGTCTTGAAAGACTTTAGGGCCGATGCGACATATGTTGGCGCCGTCAGCGGCAACGATGCCGGCAAAATCCATCTGGGCATGCTGGGCCATTCGATCCAGGCGATCCAACAGATCTTCGGTTCTTTTTTCTGATAACGATGAACGGAATCCTGCGCCAAGCGTTGTAATGCTGAGCGCGACTTTCACAAATTTCACATGCGTTTCATACACATCATCAGCGGCATTAAGGGCCAGGCGTACCTGGTTGTTGGCCTCCATCAGCACCGCATTGTATAAGAGATAGCCACCGATAAATAAAGAAACGCCGCCGGCCACAAAGGAGACCGCAAGAAAACTAAAAATAAGCCTGTATCTTGTCGAATGCTGCATATTTCCTCGTCCACCCGTGAAAAATGTATTTTCGAGATGGGTTCGTAAAAGACATTATCACTATGATCCGTTTGCAAGACATTGCAATAAGCTTGCCATAACTAAAGCCTCTGTCTTATGAGGAAACTTTTTTACTTCATTTGCTGTGCGGATCTGTTGGAATCAGGATGTATAATGATACTAAGTATTTTATTTAAAAATATTTTTTATCAATAGCGGTTTGAGCAGTCAAAAAGAGATGTGTCAGAATTATGAATGATCAACATCTTCAGCCGTTGTTTGTTTTTTTGTCAACTTGTAAAAAAAACAGGCAGAAACAATCTTTCCGGGGTGAAAAAAATATCGGAGTAAAAAATTGAAAGAAAAAAGGCAGAGCTGTTTTTATTGCAGCCCTGCCTTTGAAATCGTAAAGATTGAAATCAATCTTTGGATCAGCCTTCAAGTCTTTTGACTTTTACGGCCTGGGGACCTTTCGGGGAACTTTCGACTTCCAAGGTTACTTTTTCTAACTCTTTGAGCGTCCGGAATCCGTTGCTTTCGATGTTTGAAAAATGGACAAACACATCGCCGTGTGTTTCAGTCTCGATGAAGCCGTAGCCCTTTTTCTCATTGAACCATTTAACTCGACCTTCCACTAAACAGCCACCTCCTTTCATTGATTTTTCGTACAACTTTCAGGTGCTACTTCGGAAGTTGTTTTCAGGAGGTATCGCTTTCGCGAAAGATAAAAATTGAACAGTTCCCGAAATGCCTTGCCTACTTCTTGTACCATAACCCTTCTTAAACCGTGTATATTAAATGGATTACAATTTTGCTCTAATGGATAAACGGTCGGGTGTCAATAAAAAATTATACGAAAAGCAGGGCCGTGCTGATAAAAATATGCTTGTAGTCAAAACACTTACAAGACTTAAGGCGTTATCGTTGCCCCAAAACTACTGCAACCAACTCAACGAATCAATCGTTGGCTGTGAAGATAATTCAGAATCTGGCCAACGCATTCTCCAACGTCGTACAGTCCCGTAAGCAAATGTATTTCGGGGTTTTCCGGCGTTTCATAGGGCGCGCTGATGCCGGTAAATTCCTTGATGACGCCGTCTCGGGCCTTTTTATACATCCCCTTGGGATCACGCGCTTCGCAGACATCGACCGGACAGTCCACATATACTTCAATAAAAGTTCCGTCGTTTTTGCTTAAATCACGCGCGAGCTGTCTGTCCGAGCGATACGGGGAAATAAACGCGACCATGTTGATGATACCGGCATCACGCAGCAGGTGGGCCACCTCGCCGATCCGCCGGATATTTTCATTCCGGTCCCGGGGGGAGAACCCCAGATCTTTATTCAATCCATGCCGGATATTGTCGCCGTCCAGTATGTAGGTTCGGCAATTCATCTCGTGCAGCTTCTGCTCCAATGCAACCGCCATCGTGGATTTGCCGGATGCGGAAAGTCCCGTAAACCAGAGAGTAAATCCTTGATGACCGTTTAATTTTTCCCTGTCGGCCCGCGCAATTTGCCCCTGGTGCCAGTGAACGTTGGATGATTTCTGAGTACCCATAACGACTCCTACAAAATATATCTGCAATAGATTTTAAAGGAGGCATCCATTCACAATTTACAATTATCAATTTACAATTATCAATTTTCACAAGACTCATGAAAAAACCAATTGTGAATTGAGAATTGTCAATTGTGAATTGACAATAAAAAAACCATGCATTTTTTTATTCTTTATTTGTAGAATCCTCAGCAGATTCTCGGAAACGGCTCCTCCACAATCATGTCTATGATTCTCTCTCCGCCGACAACCGTCTTCATGCAGACCCTGCCCGGATATCGGTCCGTCACCCGGCCGATAATGGATGCCTCTGATCCCAGGGGAGATGACCGCATCGCCTCAATGATGTTTGCCGCTTTTTCATACGGCGCCACCATCACCACTTTTCCTTCATTGGCCAGATTAAACGGATCAAAACCCAGCAGCTCGCAGATGGCGCGCACCGGATCATTCACCGGAACGGCCGCTTCATGAATTTCAATGCCGAATGGCTGATCCATCACAAATTCATTGAGCGTGCTTGAAAGCCCTCCCCGGGTGGGGTCCCGCATGATCCGGATATCTTCACAAACCGCCATTGCCCGTTCAATCAACGGGAAGACGCAATCACAATCGCTATGAAGCGGCGCCTTGATCAACAGGGACTCACGCTCGGCATACACGGCAGCGCCATGATCGCCCATGGAACCGCTGACAATAACCGCATCGCCAACCGCGACGCTCGACAAGCCCCTGGGCGCCCTTTCTGAAAGCATTCCAATGCCGGAGGTGTTGATGTAGATGCCGTCGGCGGCGCCTTTTTCAACCACCTTGGTGTCTCCGGTCACCACATGTACTCCCGCATCCTCAGCGGCTTCGGACATGGACTTAATGATCAGCTCAAGTTTATCCATTTCAAAGCCTTCTTCGATAATCAGGCCGCAGCTCAGATACAAAGGCTTTGCTCCCATCACCGCAAGGTCATTGGCGGTTCCCGTCACCGCAAGCTTTCCGATATCTCCTCCGGGGAAAAAAATCGGGCTGATTACATGGGAATCCGTGGTAAACGCCATGTTTGTCCCGTTAATGGTTAAACAGGCAGCATCGGCGAGTCTGGCCAGTTCCGGGTGACCCAGCGCGGGAACAAAAAGTTTGGCGATCAATTCATGGGAGCGCCTGCCGCCGTTTCCATGAGAGAGCGTTATGATTTTTCCAGACATCATCTTCCTTCATTTACCGAAAAAATTTATAATAGATTGCGCAATTCCCCTCGCTGCTCACCATGCACGCCCCTTTGGGTGTCTCCGGAATGCAGGCGTTTCCGAACAACGGGCAATCCGAAGGCGTTTTGAGTCCCAGCATGATATCCCCGCAGATGCAAGCCGGATTTTCACGGGATGGCGCATCCAGATGGACGGGAATCGTTTTGAGGGCATCATGAACCTGATATGCCTCATTGAGCGTCAACCCGCTGTCAGGTATCATGCCCAAACCCCGCCACTCCATGTCGCATGGGACAAAAACGTCTTTCAGCGCCTGCTGGGCAACCGGATTGCCAAGCCTGTTGACCACCCTGGAATACTGGTTTTCCACTTCTGAGCGGCCCTGGCTGATCTGTTTGACGATCATGTATATGGACTGGAGCATGTCTAAAGGCTCAAACCCGCAGACCACGCAGGGAATGCGATAGCGATCCGCCAGAAAATCATAAATTTGAGTGCCCGCAATGGCGCTCACATGACCGGGGCAAATCAGGGCGTCAATATTGACTTCCCTGTTCTCCACCAGCGCTTTTAGAGCATGGGGCATGGTTTTATGGGCGCTGAGGACTTTAAAATTTTCTATATCGGCGGTCCTGGCATGCTTGACCGCAGCCGCCACCGTGGGGGCTGTGGTTTCAAATCCGATGCCCAGAAACACAACGTCTTTATCCGGTTCCCGGCGCGCAATCTCCACAGCATCCATGGGAGAATAACAGACGCGCACATCCTTTCCCTGGGATCGCTCTGTAACCAGGCTTGACAGAGATCCGGGTACCCGGATGAGATCGCCGAAACTGGCGACAACAACGCCCGGCATCCGGGCAAGGGCGACGGCGTGATCGATGAAACTGTTGGATGTCACGCAAACCGGGCACCCCGGACCGCTGACCAGATGAATGGAATCCGGCAGCAGATCTTTAATGCCGTATTTATAAATGGTCATGGTATGCCCGCCGCACACCTCCATGATTCGGAGGGTGCGATGCGGTGTGATCTTATGGATTTGAATAGAAAGGGCTGCTGCTGCCTGGGAATCCCTGAATGCGGACATATATTTCATTTTTTGTCCGCCTCCATCAGACGGATCATTTCGTCGAAGAAATCAAGGGTTTTCCGGGCTTCTGCCTCATCCATCCGCTCAATGGCAAAACCCGCATGGACAATCGCATATTCGCCCGGCTGAACCTGGGGAATCAGCGAGATGTCAACAGCCTTGAGGATGCCGCCGGTCTCCACAACCCCCTTGTTCTCGTTGACCTCAACTACTTTCATTGGTATAGCTAAGCACATAACAGGTTCTCTAAAGGTTCAAGGTTCAAGGTTCAGGGTTTCAAAATCCTAACCAAAGACATTTGGAATGTCGAATATCGAACAAGGAATTTCGAACCGCAGAAGCAACTACCATGACTTCGATATTCGATATTCCTTGTTCGATATTCTGCGGTTCAAAAACGAGCTGATTAAATCATCAATGAATAAAGAAGTAAATCCTAAAAATCCCATACGCCGACTCCGAATTATCATCCACGGCGCGGTTCAGGGTGTCGGCTTCAGGCCGTTTATTTACCGGCTGGCCACGTCTCTTGGGCTGACCGGCTGGGTGGTCAACTCCACCCAGGGGGTGATCATTGAGGCAGAAGGCGAATTAAACCGGCTCAACACGTTTCTCATATCCATTGAAAAGGATAAGCCCCCTGTTTCTTTCGTCCAGAGCCTGGAGTCCTCGCTTTTGGACCCGGTTGGCTATACTGTGTTTGAGGTTAGAAAAAGCGAGGCTTCGGGCGATAAAACCGTTTTGATCCTTCCGGATATCGCCACCTGCCCGGAGTGCCTTGGTGAAATTTTCAACCCCCTTGATCGCCGCTATCAATATCCATTCACAAACTGTACCAACTGCGGTCCGAGATTTTCAATTATTGAAAAAATTCCCTATGACCGGATCAACACAACCATGGCTGGATTTGCCATGTGCGGCCAATGCCTGGCCGAATATAATGATCCGATGAACCGGCGGTTCCACGCCCAGCCCAATGCCTGTGCTGTATGCGGTCCCAGGGTAAGCCTTTGGGACATTAACGGCGCATCCCTTGCCATGGATCAGGAAGCCCTGATCAAAGCTGCTCATGCCGTTCAAGATGGTTTCATTGTAGCGGTCAAGGGAATCGGCGGGTTTCACCTGATGGCCGACGCCCGAAACGACGGCGCCGTCCGCAGGCTCCGCCGGAGAAAGCGCCGGGAGGACAAGCCCCTGGCGTTGATGTATCAGATTGCTCTGTTCTCCCCAGGCGCCCATTGTGCTGGTGCGCCGGCGGACTGACCCATCGTCCCAGCCGATTTCCGAATCCGTGGCCCCGGGCAATCCGTACTTAGGCGTTATGCTTCCTTATACCCCTTTGCACCATCTGCTGATGGCTAAGCTCGGCTTCCCGGTGATTGCCACCAGCGGCAATCTATCCGAAGAGCCCATCTGCACAGAGGCGCATGACGCCCTGACCCGCTTAAAAGATATTGCCGACCTTTTTTTAACCCACAACCGGCCTATTGCCCGGCATTTGGATGACTCCATCGCCTGCGTGATCATGGGCAGGGAGATGCTGCTCCGGCGCGCCAGGGGGTATGCGCCGCTGCCGGTTCATACCAAGCAACCGATCGCGCCCTGCATCGCTGTGGGCGCCCATCTGAAAAACGCTGTCGCCATGCCGGTGGGTGACCGCGTGTTTGTGAGCCAGCACATCGGCGATCTGGAAACGCCCAAGGCGTTTGAAGCGTTTGAGAGGGTCATCGCTGATTTTCAGCATTTATATGATGCATCGCTGCAAAAAGCCGCCTGCGACCTGCATCCGTCTTATTTTTCCTCCCG
>JALOPH010000058.1 GCA_025453995.1 Desulfobacterales bacterium | reverse complement strand
TTCTTATTTATCTTGAACGGTTGAGCATGGATGTCCGCCGGAGTGTTTTTGTGGGATTGCTGACGCGCCAATATCCCACCATGGACAATATGGCCGCGTTTTTAAGAAGCGTCAATATGACCATTAACATTAAAGATATCGATAAAATTGATAAAATTTTAAGTCGGGGTATCAACGAATACGAGCTTTTTTATGCCATTTACAATGATAGCGCCAAAAAATTCGGTATGGCTTAGAGATACTTTGGATGGCTGGACAATCCCCGTATACATGCAAAGACTATAGAGCTGAGATGATTCTTTTATCTCTTCAACGTCAACTCCATCAAAAGAATCTGCCGGAAACGGAAAAAGAAAAGTTAATAGAGGAAATCAAGAAGGTTGAATTGTTGATGCATTTGAGCGATTCACACTAACAAATCAATACCGTTAAAGCTTTTTGCTGATAATCCTCAACCCTTCCAGCGTCAAATCCTGGTCAACGGATTCAATAGTTTGTGAAACATGCTGCATCAGGGGCGCCAGGCCCCCGGTGGCGATGACTTTGGGCGAGCCGTTCATTTCTTTTTTTATACGACGCACCATTCCATCTACCAGTTCCGCATATCCGAAAATGATTCCGGATTTCATGCTGGCGACCGTGTCTTTCCCGATGACTGTTTCAGGTGGATTGTTCATATCCACCCTTGGTAATTTGGAGGCACGGTGAAACAGCGCTTCAGCGGCAATGCCGATTCCAGGCGAAATGGCCCCCCCCAGATACTCACCTTTGGCAGATATGACATCAAAGGTGGTGGCGGTGCCGAAGTCAATTACAATAAGGCTTGTTTGGTATTTACAATACGCGGCAACAGCATTGACGATCCGATCCGCTCCCACTTCCGATGGGTTGGTGTATAAAATCGGCATATCTACTTTACTGGCGTCAATCCAGACAGGCAAGCAGGAGAGATATTTGCGGCAAAAGGATTCAAGCATGCGCGTCATGGGTGGAACAACGCTGGAGATCACCACTTTCTGAATATCGGATTCGGATATCTTACGGGTTGAAAAAAGATTGGCGATAGTGACGAAGAATTCATCTTCAGTGGTGCCGGGGTCCGTGTGGATACGCCAGTCTGAAACCAGTTGGTCGTTTTGAAAGACCCCGAGCACCATATGGGTGTTCCCGACATCTAAGACCATCAACATGACTAACCTCTGTGATTTTTGATTTAATTTTTTTATATATACCGCAGAATGTCGAATAACGAATATCGAATCATGAAGAAAAAACTTCGATATTCTGCGTTTCGATATTTATTAAAAATAGAAAGTTACTTTGAAATCGTTAGGTACTTGAGTTGCGGATAGCGTCAACAATCTTTAATGTTGAATAGGTATTGGCCACATCATGAACCCTGACAATATGAACGCCTCGCATGACTGCCGCCGCAACAGCCGCTTGCGTGCCGGTTTCAATCGCAGGGTGGTCCGGCTTTAGTTCCGAGCCGTCTTTTTGCGTCAGGATCTTACGGATAAACGCTTTCCGGGACGGCCCCAGCAATATCGGAACATCCAGGGCCTCCAACGCATCCAGTTTGTTGATAATTTCCAAATTATGGGAAACTGTTTTCCCAAACCCGATGCCAGGGTCAGCAATGATATTGGACTTAGGAACACCGGAATCTTGGGCTGACAGAATGGCGTTATGCAAAAAATTTGTTATTTCACCCAAGAGGTCGCCATAAACAGGAGATATCTGCATGTTTTTGGGCGTCCCTTTCATGTGCATGAGGATGAGGAGTGTGTTGCTTTGAGCCGCCACAGCACTTATTTCCGGGTCAAACCTCATGGCGCTGATATCATTAATAATGGATGCGCCGGCAAGAACGGCCCGGCGTGCAACTTCAGATTTGGTGGTGTCGATTGAAATCGGAATCGTCAATTTTTTGGCCAGCGCTGTGATGACCGGAAGCACCCGCCGGGCTTCTTCTTCAATTGTAACCGGTTCTGAATAAGGCCGACTCGATTCTCCGCCGATGTCGATGATGTCCGCTCCGTCTTCCACCATTTTTTCAGCCTGGGCAATGGCCTTGTCCGCATCGAAGCATTTGCCCCCGTCGGAAAAAGAATCCGGGGTTACATTGACAATCCCCATGATCCGGGTGCGAAGGCCCAGTTCCATTACATGGGTTCCCCAGGACAGTTTAAACGGTTTCACCGGCATGTTCGGGCTTTTTTTCAGGTTGTTTAGATGTATCTGCGGGGAGAATGAGGCCCGGCCTCAGTGAGGCAACCAGTTCATCCAATTCTTTTCCCATGACAGTTTCCTTTTCAATCAGCAAGGCGGAAAGGGCATGCAGTATGTCAATATTTTTTTGCAATATTTCCTTGGCGCGTCCATAACTATTTTTTATTAGATTAGATATTTCGCCATCGATTTTATGTGCCGTCTGTTCAGAATAATCCCGATGCTGGGCGATTTCTCTGCCCAAGAATATGTGTTCCTCTCCCTTTGCAAAGGAAATGGGTCCCAGATCATTGCTCATTCCCCAGGAGCGCACCATGCTGTTTGCAAGGTCCGTGGCTTGTTTAATATCGTTGGCCGCGCCTGTACTGATGCGATTGAAAACAAGTTCTTCAGCTACCCGGCCTCCCATGGTGACCGACAGATCGCTCAAGAGCTGGTCTTTGTATTTAAAGTCCCTTTCTTCCGGTAAAAACCATGTCACTCCGGCTGCCCTTCCCCTGGGAATAATCGTGATTTTATTGATGGAATCCGTCCCCGGAAGGAATCGGGCCACGAGCGCATGTCCGGCTTCATGATAGGCGGTTGTTTTTTTGTCTTCTTCCTTGATCACCTTGGATTTGCGTTCAAGGCCCATGTAGATTTTATCCTTGGCGTCTTCAAAATCGATCATGTGAACGCGTTCTTTGTTTTTTTTCGCGGCGATCAGCGCTGCTTCATTGACCATGTTTTCGAGATCAGCGCCGGAAAACCCCGGCGTTCCCTTGGCAAGAACATCGTCGTCCACATCCGGGCCAATGGGGATTTTTTTCAGATACACATTGATGATCTCTTTCCGGCCTTTGATATCGGGCATGGGAACCACCACCTGGCGGTCGAACCGTCCCGGCCTCAGCAGCGCAGGGTCCAGTACATCGGGCCGGTTGGTTGACGCAATCAGAATTACACCCTCATTGGATTCAAAGCCGTCCATTTCAACAAGCAATTGGTTGAGCGTCTGCTCCCGCTCATCATGGCCGCCGCCCAAGCCGGCGCCCCTGTGCCGGCCCACCGCGTCGATTTCGTCGATGAAAATGATGCAGGGGGCGTTTTTTTTCCCCTGGACAAACAGGTCTCTTACCCTGGCCGCGCCCACGCCAACGAACATTTCAACAAAATCAGATCCGCTGATGCTGAAAAACGGCACGCCCGCTTCTCCGGCAATGGCCCGGGCCAGCAATGTTTTGCCGGTTCCCGGCGCGCCCACCATAAGCACGCCTTTGGGAATCCGTCCGCCAAGCCGGGTATATTTTTTAGGATCTTTTAAAAAATCAACAATTTCAACAACTTCTTCCTTGGCTTCATCCACGCCGGCCACATCATTGAAGGTGATTTTTTCTGTTTGGTCCGAGAGCATCCGCGCGCTGCTTTTGCCAAACGAGAGCGCCTTGCCGCCGCCGCTTTGCATCTGGCGCATAAAAAAAATCCAAACACCGATCAGAAGAATCATGGGGAACCATGAGACCAGCACGGAAACAAACCAGGGCGTATCATCCAGGGGTTTGGCCTTAATTGAAACCCCTTTGTTGCGCAAGGTGCTGATCAGGTCCGCGTCTTGGGGCGCATACACGCGAAAGCGCTCGTTGCCGACGCTGGTCACATACAGTTCCTCTCCCTGAATGACAACGCCGGCTACCTGACTGTTGTCAACCATTGCCAGAAACTCAGAATACCCAAGCTCTTTTTCGGTTTGATGCTGTTGCTCAAACATTTTATAGAGCATCACCGCCATGATAACGATTAAAGCCCATAATGCGATATTTTTTGAAGTAGGGTTCAAAATAAAGGTCCTCCCCTGAATGTAAAATAAGATATATGCTGCAAACTTACGAATATAATCATTAAAATCTTGAAAATCACCTCATTGATGAAAATATTTTGGCGCACCAGAATCATTTGTTCAGAAAAAGCTGCGCACACAGAATCGTTTTTGTTTCCGGCGTCACTTTAACGTGATCGGAGATGCGCTCTCCAACGACCCAGATGATTTTATTTTCAGATAATAGAACAGGCAGTTGGAGGCGCTTGAGCCTGCTGATTTTGTTATTGATGAAAAATTTTTTGAGTTGTTGGCGACCGGCCATGCCCAAAGGGGTAAAATAATCCCCTGCCCTGTAATTTCTCATCTTCAGCGGGAAAACCAGGCTGTCCCAGTCAAAAAAAACCATATCTGAGGATATGCTGGTAACATCCAAAACATCCTGCCGGCTTAATTTGTTAAACTTCAGGCCTATACGGCATTCTTTGATAAAGATCGGGCCTTCGAAAATTTCTGATGCTAAAATCGCGCGCTCGTAACACACAGGATGATCGTTTTTTTCAGAATGTCCGGTCGAGCGCAAGCTTTTTTTTTCTTTTGAAATAAGGAGCCGTCCATCTTGAATGTGAATTCTGATCCTGTCCGGAAGATCCAGCCGCGCGCCGAGACCGGCATTGACGCAAAGATTGATCACATCATCCACATGAAGATGGGAAATTCGCCTCAGATTTCCTTTCACATAACAGATGGCGCGGCGGATCAACCTTCTTTGGACCGCGATATGATGCTTGAAGAGTTCATCAATAGACAAGATAATGATGTGTGACTCCTTGGATTGCGCGCATTGTTCCATGGCCAGATCAATGTATTGGCTGATCCACTGTTCTTCATCGCTTAAAAGGGTTCCAAGGCGATTGAGCGCTTTGGAAAATTTTGGGTTATATTGGGATGTTAATATCGGGATAAGCTGGTGTCTTATTTTATTCCTCAGAAATCGCTCATCGGAATTGGATGAATCGGTTCTGTATTCAAATTGATTATGCATTAAATAGGATAAGATTGATTCGCGCGAAGTGCGAATCAATGGGCGGATAACCTTGCCGCGCACCGGCGGGATGCCTGTTAATCCCGCCGGCCCGCTTCCGCGGATCAGATTGATCAAAATAATCTCAGCTGTATCGTCCGTGTGATGGCCGAGGGCGATTTTGTCAAATCCTTCGTTTTCCATCACCTGATTGAAAAAAGCATATCGCGCCTCTCTGCCCGCCTCTTCCAGGGAAACCCCTTGAAGATGTTGATGCATATGAAATAGGTCTATTTTCTCAGTATAGAATGGAAGCGACAGTTTTTTTGCCAGGTTTTCAACGAACCCCGCATCTGCATCGGATTCTTCTCCCCTGAGCCCGTGGTTCAAATGGGCGACACCTAGGCGCAAATGCAATGTTTTGCTGATGTCTGAAAGCAAATGAAGCAGGGCAACGGAATCCGGCCCTCCAGATACCCCGGCAAGAACTGAATCCCCTTTTCCCAGCATTTGGAAAACGGATATCGT
The DNA here is from genome assembly GCA_025453995.1 of Desulfobacterales bacterium. Taxonomy (GTDB): domain Bacteria; phylum Desulfobacterota; class Desulfobacteria; order Desulfobacterales; family Desulfosalsimonadaceae; genus JALOPH01. The sequence continues at coordinate 10,307 of JALOPH010000058.1, read as the reverse complement.
ATGGCGGATATTTTTGAAAAAATCCCGGGGAGAAAATGGGTTTGAAAGGGTTGACATATTATAGATGTTTTTTTCCAAATTCCGTTTATTGTCAAGCATTTTAATAGAAGTAGACTGTTTGCTGCGGATAAAAACGATGCAGAAATGCTTTTTCTTTCTTGATAAGGCCGATATTTCATCTTATATTCCATCTCCCGGTTGTGATAGGCGGGGCGTTAGCGGTGCCCTGTTGCCCGAAATCCGCTTTATGCGGGGCTGAATCCCTGGGCTGAGCGCTGGAAGCGAACAAATAAATTATTCTGACCGGCCGCCGTGTAACAGACGGTTATGAACCTCGTCAGGTCCGGAAGGAAGCAGCGATAAATAATTCTGTCTGTGTCGCGGAACGATCCCGGTCATGCAATAATTTATTTTTCAAGAAGGCGCAAAGCCGGGTTCACAACCGGGACTTCCATAATCCCTTTCATTGAATATATTTGATCCATTCTGACTTATTAATCGCCAATGAATTAAGCCGGGCATTCCCTTGACATTCTTTTTTTTCGTCTTATTTTTTTGTAGAAATTTGAATGGGTTTGATTTCATCAGGATCATGACAAGTTGAATTTTGTGACATTGCAGTGGGATAGAATCAATTCGGGTTTAAGGGGGATATGGGTTGAAAGATAAGTCAGCCAAAAAAACGATCAGGGTCGTTCAAGCGGAAGAACAACGAGACATGGGGGAAAATCAACAACATGAGATGGAGTTAACAGGGGATTTTGGGAAAAAAACTGATTCCCAGCAACCCATGCAGACAGATTCTTTTGATGAGAATACGGAAAAAGATGAAAAGGATGAATTAAATAAACTGGTTAGTGATTTGAGACAGAAAGTCGAGGATGAACGGGACCGTGTTTTAAGGGTGTTGGCGGAGTTTGAAAACTATAAAAAACGCATGAGCCGCCAGATGGAAGATTATAAAAAATATGCCAATGAAGCGTTGCTCAAAGAATTGCTGTCGGTAGTGGATAATCTGGAAAGGGCCATCTGTTCTTCTGAACATGCAAAAGATAATCCCAGGGAGTCCTGTGTGGTAGAAGGCGTGGAAATGACACTTAATGAAATTTTGAAGGTGCTTGAAAAATTTCATGTAACCCCTTTTGAAGCTTTGGGAAAACCGTTTGACCCTGTTTTTCATGAAGCAGTTATGCAGCAGGAATCCAATGGCCACCCGGAAAATCTTATCATCCAAGTGCTTCAAAAAGGGTACATGATCCACGACCGGCTGCTCAGACCCGCCATGGTGGTGGTATCAAAAGGTCAGGCATGCTAACAGCCTAAAATAAATAATAAAATTTAAAATAACTCATTGAGATATATATTTCATAATAATCAAGGAGGGTTTATACCATGGGGAAGGTTATAGGAATTGACTTGGGGACGACAAATTCATGCGTCGCCATCCGGGAAGGAAAAGACACAAATGTGATTACCAATCCGGAAGGGGGGCGCACCACACCGTCGATTGTGGCGATTACCGAAAGCGGAGAGCGTCTGGTTGGCCAGATCGCTAAACGGCAGGCGATCACCAACCCTGAAAATACCGTGTTCGGCGTCAAACGGCTGATCGGCCGCAAATATGATACCCCTATTGTTCAAAGCGATATTAAAAATCTGCCTTATAAAATAGAAAAGGCTTCAAACGGCGATGTCCGGATCAACCTGCGCGGAAAGCAGTACAGTCCGGCGGAAATATCATCCTTTATATTGGCGGACATCAAGCATACGGCCGAGGAATATCTTGGGGAAAAAATAACCGACGCTGTCATCACGGTTCCGGCCTATTTTGACGACAGCCAGCGCCAGGCAACCAAGGATGCCGGCAAGATTGCCGGATTGAATGTTCTGCGGATCATTAATGAGCCCACTGCCGCATCTCTGGCGTATGGTCTGGATAAGAAAAAGGATGAAAAAATTGCCGTGTTTGACCTTGGCGGAGGAACATTTGATATTTCCATACTTGAAATCGGTGACGGTGTGTTTGAAGTCAAATCCACCAATGGGGACACCCATCTGGGAGGGGATGACTTTGACCTGCGGCTCATCGATTTTTTTGCCGATGAATTCAAGAAAGACCAGGGAATTGATTTGCGCAAAGACAAGATGGCGCTGCAACGACTCAAGGAAGCCGCCGAAAAGGCCAAGATGGAGCTGTCCACATCGTTACAGACCGATGTGAACCTGCCCTTTATCACGGCCGATGCCAGCGGACCGAAGCATTTGAATATCAAGATGACCCGTGCCAAAATGGAATCCCTGGTCAGTGAACTGCTGGACAAATTGGAAGGGCCCTGCCGCACGGCGCTTAAAGACGCGAAATTGAGCGTGGAGCAGATAGATGAGGTGATCCTGGTGGGTGGCATGACCCGGATGCCGGCAGTTCAGGAACGGGTTAAGAAAGTATTCGGCAAAGAGCCGAACAAAAGCGTGAACCCGGACGAAGTGGTGGCTCTGGGCGCGGCGATTCAAGCCGGTGTTTTAAAAGGGGATGTCAAAGACGTGCTGCTTCTGGATGTGACCCCTTTGTCCCTGGGCATTGAAACCCTGGGAGGTGTCATGACCCGGTTGATTGAAAAGAACACGACGATTCCCACCCGGAAAAGCCAGGTTTTTTCAACCGCTGCGGACAACCAGCCGGCTGTATCGATTCATGTTCTCCAGGGAGAGCGGGAAATGGCTTCAAAAAACAAGACGCTGGGCCGGTTTGACCTGACAGATATTCCGCCGGCGCCAAGGGGTATTCCGCAGATTGAGGTGACCTTTGACATTGACGCCAACGGCATTGTGAGCGTGTCTGCCAAAGACAAGGCAACAAGCAAGGAGCAGTCCATCCGGATCACAGCCTCCAGCGGATTGTCAAAAGAAGAAATTGACCGTTTGGTAAAGGATGCCGAACTGCATGCGGAAGAGGACAAGAAAAACAGGGAGTTGGTAGAAGCCAGAAACCATGCCGATGCGTTGATCTATTCCACGGAAAAATCCATCAATGAGCTGGGGGATAAAGTGGATGGCGATACAAAATCAAAGATCCAGGAAATTAGCGGAAAGCTCAAAAAAGCCATGGAAGGCGAGGATAAAGACGAGATCAAGCGGCTTTCCGATGAGCTGATGCAGGCGTCTCATAAAGTGGCTGAAGCCATGTATCAGCAGGCGTCCCAGGCCGGGGGCCAGCAATCCGGCGCCCAGGGTGGCGGCGCATCCCAAGCGCACGGGGCTTCAGAAGATGAAGACGTTGTGGATGCAGACTATGAGGAAGTAAAAGACAGTAAATAAAATAAGTTATTATAAATAATAAAAACCCGGACGGTGTGACATATGTCCGGGTTTTTTTGTTTGAAATCCGTAGACCATTTCCAGGGGGCTTGTCGCACTCAGTCCCATTTTGGAGGGGCGAACTCTTACGAGCGGGAGTGCGAGTTAGAAGCATCAAGGCAGCTGGCGTTTGAAAGAAAACACTTTAAGCGCCAGTTAATATGAAAATACCGCACAGCGGGATAGATAGTTTCGTACAAATCCGTCTTTCTTGACTTTTACAGATGTTTTGATAGGGGGTAGTCAATTCAGAAAATAAAATTAAGCGGGGAAATCATGCAGATTACAGAAATATTAGCCCGAAACGCCCGAATCTACGGGAATGAAATTGCGCTGGTGGAGCGGGAACCGGCGGCCCAAAAACGGTTGGAAATCACATGGGAGGAGTTTTATCATCAGTCCAACAAATTGGCGAATTTTCTAATTTCAAAAGGGATTCAAAAAGGGGACCGGATTGTGTTGCTGCTGATGAACTGCCTGGAATGGTTGCCGGTTTATTTCGGAATTCTCAGGTCCGGCGCTGTGGCGGTTCCCTTGAATTTCAGGTTTCAGGAAGAAGATATTGTCCGGTGTTCGGGCCTGGCGGAAGCCAAAGCCGTCATATTTGGCGAAGAGTTCATTTACCGCATCACCTCCGGAAAATCTTTTATTGATCAAACGGCATCAACCTATATCTATGTGGGAGAGCATCACAAAAAGCCCGATTATGCGCTGTGGTATTCGGATATTCTTTCAACATCCAGCAGGGTCGAGCCAGAAGTGCCCATCGAGCTGACCGACGGCGCGGGGATATATTTCACCTCCGGAACCACCGGCAAGCCAAAGGGCGTTTATCTTCAGCACCGGCATCTTGAATTTTCATGTTATCTGGAAAACCGCCATCATCACCAGACCCACTCAGACAATTTTCTTTGCATCCCCCCGCTGTATCACACGGGCGCCAAAATGCACTGGTTCGGTAATTTTATTGTGGGCGCCAGGGCGGTTATCTTAAAAGGGGTCAGCTCAAAAGCCGTAATTGAAGCCATATCCGAAGAACGGGTGACCATTGTTTGGCTCCTGGTTCCCTGGGCCCACGACATTCTGGTGGCTATTGAAAATAAAGAAATCGATCCTTCACAATATCATCTGGATCAATGGCGGCTGATGCACATCGGCGCCCAGCCGGTACCCCCCAGCCTCATCCAGAAATGGAAAGAACTTTTCCCGAAACACGACTATGATACCAACTACGGACTGACCGAATCCACCGGGCCGGGATGCGTCCACCTGGGGTTGGATAATTTTCACAAGGTCGGCGCCATCGGAGTGCCCGGATTTGACTGGGAATGCCGAGTGGTGGACGCTGATATGAAAAACGTGCCCGCGGGCGAGCCGGGAGAACTTCTGGTCAAAGGCCCCGGGGTGATGAAAGAGTATTATAAAAACCCTGAAGCCACGGCGGCCGCGATAAAGGGAGGCTGGCTGTGCACCGGAGATATCGCCCGTGTGGATGAGGATGGGTTTATCTGGCTCATTGACCGGAAAAAAGACATCATCATCTGCGGCGGTGAAAATATATTCCCCGTGGAAATTGAAAACTTTTTAATGTCCCATCACAAAATTTTTGACGCAGGCGTCATTGGCATTCCGGACAACCGGCTGGGCGAGGTAGTCGCGGCGGTCATTTCTCCAAAACCCGGCCAGAACTTGTCAGAGGATGAAATCCTGCTTTTTTGCGAAACGCTTCCGCGGTATAAGCGCCCCCGAAGGATCTTTTTTGATCAAGTGCCACGAAATCCCACCGGGAAAATCGAAAAACCAAAACTCAGGGAAAAATACTCGCATAAATAAAAAGGCGCGATAGCCGCATACGAGGCCAACAATTGGTGAAAATCAAAAGATCAGGGTTTAAAAATCTGATCCGGATGATGAAAAGTTTAGAAGAACGGGTGCAGCAATGTAACCGGTGCGGCATGTGCCAGTCTGTTTGTCCGCTGTATGCAGCCACAGGGCATGAAAAGGATGTGGCCAGGGGCAAACTTCAGATGCTCGATGGTCTGATGCGGGAGATGTTTCAAAATCCCGGCGGCGTTTCAGCGAGAATCAACCATTGTCTTCTCTGCGGATCATGTGAAGCCGGATGTCCCAGACAAGTCAGCGTAATGGAAATTTTTTTAACCGCGCGAGCAATTATCACGGCCTATCAGGGCTTGTCGAAGGTTAAAAAATTTTTTTTCCGGCGGATCATGGCCCACCCGGATCTGTTTGATCGCCTAATGGAATGGGGTGCCGGGGTTCAATATCTATTCATGAAGCCGCTCGGGAAAACGCCCGCATCCTGCTCGCAACTGGTTTCGCCGATCCTTTCAAACAGAAATCTCGTTGCCATTGCGAAGGTTCCATTTCATCAAAAGCTTCTTCACGCCGGTAAATCTTCCCCCAGCAACGGCCCCAAAGTGGCTTTTTTTGTCGGATGCCTGCTCGACAAGCTCTTCCCTGAGACGGCACAAACCATTATAAAAATTTTAGGGCATCACGGCGCAAATGTGATTATACCAAAAAACCAGGGATGTTGCGGCATTCCCATGATGGCCGCCGGAGACCGGGAGTCTTTTAATCAACTGGTGGATCATCATATCAGGCTTTTGAATGCGGAAGAGTTTGATTATCTGGTGACCGGATGCGCCACGTGTACAGCAACCATTAAAAAAATATGGCCGTCAATGGCTGAGGCCAAGTCGTTTCCAGGAAAGGAATCTCTTATCGGTCTGGCAGAAAAAACTATGGATATCAGTGAGTTTTTAGTTAACGTCATGGGGGTTTCACCTCGCCCGAACAGCCGAAACAACCAAATCTCAAAAAGTGAAGCGACGTATCATGATCCCTGCCATTTGCGCAAGACGCTTAAGATTTACAAGGAACCTCGGATTCTCATCCAGGCAAGCTCGAAATACCAACTCAAGGAAATGTCCGAAGCAGAAACCTGCTGCGGCATGGGCGGGAGTTTTAACCTGAGGCATTACAAAACATCAACAGAAATCGGTCTGAAGAAGATCGACCATATCAAAGCGTCAGGCGCAACGGTTGTGGCAACGGCCTGCCCTGCCTGCATGGTCCAGATAAGTGACATGATGGCTAAAACAAAAACCGCTATCAATGTGCGGCACGTGGTTGAGATATATTCAGACGGGCTGTTGTGAAAAAAAATCAGCCAGACAAGGTGCTTATAAACGTCAATTGCGGAAAGAAAGATTTTGGCGCGGGATATGGCGGGGCGTTGCCAAGAAATAATATTGACTTTTTTCAATATTAATGATGTTTTTTAACAAAAACTATGTTTCGACTGGGGTTGGCGTTATTTTTTTGAGAATACAGTTTCCGGAGGTAAATATATGGAAGGGAAAAGGCCAGTATATTACGAGGATGTAGATCAGTGCGTTGAAGATGTTCTGCGAAAAGTTGGTAAAAAAATTGTTTTTGGGATGCCCCTTGGTCTGGGAAAACCCAATCAGTTTGCCAATGCATTATACAAAAGGGCCAAGGAAAACCCTTCCATGCAATTGACGCTCTGCACGGCGCTGTCGCTGGAAAAGCCCCGGGGCGCAAGCGATCTTGAGCAGAAATTTTTGGGCCCTTTCGTGGAAAGGATGTTTAACGGTTATGTCGAACTTGATTACATGCTGGATCTGAGGAAAGGAAAACTTCCGGAAAATGTCGAATTAAGAGAGTTCTACGCCAAAGCCGGTTCCTACATAAATGTGGAGCATACCCAGCAGAACTATATCAGTTCAAACTATACCCATGCCTGGCGGGATACCATCGATAACGGGGCCAATGTGGTGGCCCAGATGGTGTGTAAAAAGAAATTCGATGATGAAACGCTTTACAGCATGAGCTGCAATCCGGAGGTGTCTTCCGATATTTCTCCGGCCATGCGGGAGCTTGAAAAACAAGGGAAAAAAATCGCCATTATCGCTCAGGTCAATCAGAATCTTCCTTTCATGTACGGGGATGCGATTGTCACCGGCGATACCTTTGATGCGATTATTGATTCTCCAAAATATTATACAAGGCTGTTTGGCGCCCCCAAGATGTCCATCACCACTTCCGATTATATGATCGGCGTTTACGCCTCCACCCTGATCAAGGACGGCGGAACCCTTCAGATCGGTATCGGTTCTTTAGGCGATGCATTGTGTTATGGCCTCCAGATGCGGCACAACCACAATGCGGAATACAAGCGGTTTTTAAATGATACCAATATACTTGAGAAATTCGGTCAGGTGATAGACCGCATCGGCGGGACCCGCGCTTTTGACGAAGGAATAACGGGATCAACTGAAATGCTGGTGGACGGGTATCTTCAGCTGCTCAAGAGCGGCATTGTCAAGCGCAAAACATACAACAATGTCCATATTCAGCGGTTGCTCAATGAAAAAAAGATCACCGACAAGGTCTCGCCGAAAACCCTGGAATATTTAATTGAAGCAGGGGCCGTAAAATCTGTTTTGACGGAGGCGGATTTTAAATTTTTAACCGAATTCGGCATTCTTAAAGACGGATTAAAGTTAGAAAACGGGATCATTAAAAACGGAAGTGTTCAAATCCCGGCGGATTTGACGGATTCCAAAAATATGGCCAAGCTGGCGGATCATTTTCTGGGAACAGAATTAAAGAATGATATTTTGATTCACGGCGGATTTTTTCTGGGACCAGAGGGCTTTTATAAGGCGCTCAATGAGATGACCGAGGAACAGCGCAAAAAGATTTTTATGACCAGCGTGCTCAATGTTAATCAGCTTTACGGGAACAACCGATATTCCAGCGAAGAGCTTAAAACCTTGCAGCGACGGCATGCCCGCATGGTCAATGCATGCCTGATGGTGACACTCTCAGGCGCAGTGGTCTCAGACGGCCTTGAAAATGGCCAGGTGGTCAGCGGCGTCGGCGGCCAGTATAATTTTGTTTCACAGGCTCATGCCCTTCCGGATGCCCGTTCAATTATCATGTGCAAAGGGATCAGGGGCGTAGGGAAAAGCGCAGCGTCCAATATCGTCTTCAATTATGGGCATATCACGATCCCCAGACATCTGAGGGACTTTATCATCACCGAATACGGTATCGCGGATCTCAGGGGGAAAATGGATAAGGAAATCATTGCCCAGCTTTTGAATATTACAGATTCCAGATTTCAGGAGGACTTGCTGGACAAAGCCAAGAAGGCAAAGAAAATCCCCGCCGGTTATGTAATTCCGGATCAGTTTAAGAATAATTACCCCCAGCGGCTGGAGGATGAACTGGCGCCATACAAGAAAAAGGGATTTTTCGCCCCGTTCCCGTTTGGGACAGATTTTACGGATCAGGAGCTGGTGATCGGCAAATCCCTGAAGTGGTTAAAAGCGCAGATGACCGAAGGCATGGGAAAGGTCAAGGGGCTGGGCAAGGCAATAACCATCCGCTCGGTTCCCGAAGCGGCAGTGCCTTATCTGGAGCGCATGAATTTAGACAAGCCGGATTCTGCCAAGGAGAAAATGATGCAAAAGCTGGTGATTTATGCCCTGACATCCACGGGCAGCATTTGAAATTAACAATTTTATTTTTGAAACGGATCGTTTCTATATAAACCATTCGAGAAAAAAGGAGTGATCATGGTTGAAAGTTTGGATCTTGAATATTTTGGGCGCAAGCATTTAAAGCGCATATATCGGAATCTGCCCACCCCGATGCTTTATGAAAAGATCATCAGCAACCGAGAAGGCCAGATTGCTCATTTGGGGCCGGTGGTAGTCCGGCCCGGCCAATCCGCGGAAATATCCGCGGAAGATAAGTTCATCGTAAAGGACCCCAACAGCACGGATAAAATCATCTGGGGCGAAGAGAAGAATGCCTTGTCTGAAAATCACTTCAACATTCTTTTCCATCGGCTGCTGGCCTACATGCATGACAAGGAAGCCTATGTTCAGGACTGTCTGATCGGCAGTGTGGATGAATATCAAACGCCGATCCGCATCGTGACGGAAACCGCATGGCACAGCCTTTTTTCCCGCAGCATGTTCTATCAGGTAAAAGATATAAAACAACTTGAGAATTTTTCCCCAAAATTTACGATCATTCATGCGCCCGGATTCACCTCGATTCCTGAACTTGAAGGGACCCGTTCGTCATCGTTTGTGATTCTCAATCTCAGCCAGAAACTCATGCTCATCGGGGGGTCCGGCTATGCGGGTGAAATCAAGCACGCGGTTTTTACGGTTGCCAATTACCTGATGCCTGAGTCCGTGTTTTGCATGCGATGCTCGGCCAATGTCGGCCCGGACGGGGATGTGGCCATATTCCTCGGCCGGGAGGAGACCGGCAAAACCGCCCTGGCAGTTGATCCGGAACGCAAGGTGATCGGGGATCATACCATTGGGTGGAGCGATAAGGGGATTTTCAGTTTGGAATGGGGCGGGTACGCCAAAGCGCTTAACCTGTCGAAAGAAAAACAGCCGTCCATTTTTGATTGTACCCGGCGGTTCGGAACCTTGCTGGAAAATGTGACCATTGATCCGGAGACCCGTCGGATTGATCTGACAGACAGAAGCTTAACCGAAAACACGCGCGTGGTGTATCCCATTTCCCATCTTCCAAATGCGGAACGGGAGGGGTTTTTTGCGCATCCCCGGAATCTGTTTTTGTTGACCTGTGATGCGTTCGGCGTTCTCCCCCCGATTGCGAAATTAACAGCGGATCAGGCGGTTTATGCGTTTATGTCCGCCTACACCTCAAAACCGTCCACATCGACTACCGGAGAGATAGAACCCCAGGTCATGTTTTCCGTGTGCTTCGGGGAGACCTTGCTGGCGTTGCCGGCGCATGCTTATGGCAAGCGATTGATGGAACAGATCAAAAAGAACAATATCTCCTGCTGGCTGCTGAACACCGGGTGGAGCGGGGAGCCCTGCACTAAAGGCGAAAGAATCCACATGGAG
>JALOPH010000057.1 GCA_025453995.1 Desulfobacterales bacterium | reverse complement strand
TAATCAAGCCACATGATGCGGGGTGGAGCAGTCTGGTAGCTCGTCGGGCTCATAACCCGAAGGTCTCAGGTTCAAATCCTGACCCCGCTACCAAATAAATTCAAGCAAAATCAAGGGATTAAAAGAAATTGACAATCCCTTTTTATTTTGTCAAAATCAATACCCCACATTATACCCCACACACCACAATAAAATAAAAAGCTGCCCATGTAGGCGAATATAAATTTTAGTCGATATCAGCAAAAGAGAATAGGGAGTTATTTTTAGGTCATATATGCATAATTTGTAATTTAAATTGACAAATTATGCATATAATGTTAGCTTATCGCATATGATACCGCGTACATTGAAAAAAAAATTACTTGAACTCTCTGGTTATTATCCAGCAGTTGTTGTCACAGGCCCACGTCAGTCTGGCAAAACAACTCTGTGTAAAATGGCATTTCCGAATAAGGCGTATATTTCGTTGGAAGCATTGGATGTGCGTGATTTTGCCATCAAAGATCCCAGGGGGTTTCTTGCAGAATATGCAGATGGCGCTATAATTGATGAAGTCCAGAATGCGCCGGACCTGCTCAGTTATTTGCAAAGTGATATTGATGCGAGTCCTCAACCTGGGCGTTTCATACTGACCGGTTCTCAGCACTTTGGCCTGACGCAATCAATTTCACAATCTCTTGCGGGACGCTGCGGTATTTTACTCCTTCTGCCCCCCAGCCTTGAAGAGCTTCGCTCTTTTCAAAACGCACCAGATGATTTATTTTCTATCCTCTGGCAGGGTTCTTATCCCAGGATTTACGATCAAAATATCCCGGCACAGCAATGGCTCGCCGATTATACTACGACTTATGTGCAACGTGATGTCCGCCAGGTGATTAATATCGGAGATCTTCAAACCTTTTCCGGTTTCCTTAAACTCTGCTCCGGTCGCACGGCCCAGGAAATCAACCTTTCTGCCATTGGCAGCGATGCCGGCGTTTCCCACAACACTGTTCGTTCATGGTTGTCTGTACTGGAAACCAGCTTCATTATTCACCGTCTGCCTCCTTTGCACAGCAACATTCGAAAACAGATTGTTAAAGCTCCCAAGCTTCATTTTTTTGACTCCGGACTGGCATGCTATCTCCTTGGTATCCAAGAACCGAATCAACTTTACCAACACCCACTTCGAGGAGCAATTTTTGAAAGTTGGGTTATTTCTGAAATTTTTAAAGCGACCGTGCATAACGGAACACAACCACGGGTTTTTCATTATCGGGAAACACGTGGTCTTGAAATTGATCTGATTATTGAACAGGCAAAAGGCATGGATGCCATTGAAACAAAGTCGGGTGCTACGGTGTCAGAGGATTTTTTCAAAAATCTTGAAGTTTTTTCTGATCGCCTTAATAGTGCTGCCATAAAATATCCGATACGAAAGCACGTTGTTTATGGTGGCGATCAAACTCAGAAACGATCCAAAGCTCAGGTTTTATCCTGGCGTGACGTTCACAAGTTGACCCTTTAAAAATGAATGTTTTTCATAATAAAATATAGACGGACAAACACAGTGGGTTTCAAATCCATAATTTTAATTCAAAATGCGTATCAAAGGAATGGGGCACTTTTTTGGTTTTTTTCATTTATTTCAAAAAATTATAATATATGAGGGAAAATATTGATAAGAGGACATTTTAATGATATTTGTTTAGTATGATCACAGAGAAAGAAAAAAAGACCATTCAGGAAATCGCACAAAAATATGATGCATCGCGTGTGTTATTGTTCGGATCAGCGCTTTCCGACACAACTGAAAGCCGTGACATCGATATAGCAGTCGAAGGCATAGCCGATAGGGATTTTTATGCTTTTTACGGCGAGTTAATCTTTGCACTTCCCAAACCAGTTGATGTAGTTGACCTTTCTAAGAAAACCCGATTCATCGAGTTTATCTTAAAGGAAGGTGTCCCTCTCTATGCCTGATCACCGGTTAAGTATTGAAGCCGAATACGAGGCTATTGAGCATACACTATCCGCTCTCCCTGGGAAAGAAAGAGCCTTGTCACAAATATCGGAACTTGAACTTGCAGGTGTAGCAGCTTTGCTACATAATTTTTATAATGGTATTGAAAATGTTTTGAAACTGGTATTCAAAGCAAAAGATTACCGTATTCCAGTTGGTTCATCTTGGCATCGTGATTTACTCATTTCAGCAAGCCAAAACAAAATCCTCTCCGAAAACTTGATTAAAGAATTAGGTCAATTTCTTGCGTTTCGACATTTTTTCAGCCATGCATATGCATTTGACCTTTTCCCAGATCGAATTGAGCCCTTGGTTGAAAAATCATGCGATGTATTTGAAAAATTCAAAACAGAAATTAATAAAATTTGGGCTTGATGCCTGGTACAGAATTGGGATACTTTTTTTGGTTTTTATTTCGGTTATTTCATTTATTTCATAAAAATTTCTTTCTGTTAATTGTTTGAATTTAAATGGAAGTCAAAGATGTCAAGGGTTTATAGGTTGTCTTGATTTTGGTTTTTTAGGTACTCATAACCCGAAGGTCTAAGGTTCAAATCCTGACCCCGCTACCAAAAAATATAATACCAAGGGGTTACAGATGCATGTAATCCCTTTTTCATTGGGGATGGGTCATACCCAACACGCACGAAGCAATTTATCATTTTGAATCTGCCGCTATTTCCTCGTTTTCGGTCACCTGCAGGTCTTCATCTGCGTCGGCCATGGCGATCATTTTTTCATCGTCTGTTTTTGCGAGCCTGAAGTCTTCATAACCCTTTCGCTTTGCCACAATCCGATAGCTAAAGGGGATGTTGGATTTACCGCCATTCAGCTCTCTAACCTCGAAGGAACTGCCCTTTTTATTCGTGACATAAAGTCCTTTGCAGTCGTCTTCCGGGGTTAAGAATACTCGATAGACGACCTCGGTATTGACCGTTTCGGCAAAGATGGGATCAATGTCAACCACTGCTTTTCCCTCTTTTAGTGTTGAAGAACCGAAGTCCTCAAACCAATTTTCGGCAGATTCAACGGCATACAGGGAAACGCCTTCGCCGTTTTTAAGTTTTACCACTGCCGATTTGGTTCCGGTGCATGTAAATGCACCTTCAACCTTCATATTTCCCTTCGAATAGACTCCGTATCCGGAAGGGCTGTTGGTCTTGCCGTAAACGCCGTAGTTTCTCCCGGTTGCACTACTGGCAAGTCCATAAGCACCCTTTCCAGTAGAACTCTTGCTTTCAAATGAACCGCCACAGGTTGTGCCATGGGTCGCCAACGCCACGCTAAGCAACCCTTTGCCGCTGGTGCTCGAACTGTAAAAACGTCCTCCATAGGTAGTTCCTGTTTCCGCTAAAGTCCAGCCGAATACGCCTGTGCCACTGGTGCTGCGGCTTTCAAAATAACCTCCATGGGTGGTTCCTATTTCTGCAGAAGCTTTGCCATATATACCTTTTCCGTTGGTGCTAAGGCTTTTAAAGTAACCGCCATAAGTATTCCCTGTACCTGCTAAAGCCCAACCATACACGCCTGTGCCCTCGGTGCTAAAGTTTTCAAAGTAACCGCCATAGGTAGTTCCTGTCTCCGCATTAGCCCCGCCATACACCGCTTTGCCGCCGGTACTATTGTTTTGAAAACGACCGCCATAAGTATTCCCGGTCGTCGCAGAAGCCACGCTACACAAACCTCTTCCGCTGGTGCTAAGGCTTTCAAAGTAACCGCCATAGGTAACCCCAGAAATCGCTAAATTATCAGCATAAAGACCTATACCACATGCGCTCAAGCTTCTAAAAAAACCACCATAGTTGGTGCCTGTTTCAGCTAAAGCCAAGCCCCTCACCCCCGTGCCGCAGGTGCTTTTGTTTCTAAAAAATCCACCATCCGTGTTACCTGTCTCAGAAGATGAATAACCATAAACCGCTGACTGGTTTTCATTGCCGGAATATTCAGCACCCAGAACTCCGAAATCAGTTACACCGTTTTCTACAGAATCGATGTATCCAGCTGTATCAGCCCAAGCTCCATGAACCCAGACCATGCAACATATCATCGCCCAGAGAATAATAAAAATTTTCGTTTTCATGTTTTTTCTCCTTGCTTAAATGTTCTCTGATTCCTTTAGACGCGACTTATAAGCTGATGTATTGACATTGATTAATCTTTATTATAACTCAAAAGCAGTTGGATTGAAAATTCATTCTTTTAAGTCTGAAAATCACTCGATTTTCAAAGCGCCATAAAATCTCTCCCGCACCCCTTATCGTCGGAGATTGAAGCCACACAACCCTCTCTCGGCCTCTTTTTTGGAAAAATATGCCTGACAGCCAAGCGAAATTCTGATATTACTATAAAGGAAAAGCCATGCACATAAGCGGACTTGAAAGATAACTCAGACATCTCCGCATAAATAATTCCACAGTTCTGCCGGACTTTAAAATATTGCCCTGCTATGACAAATTACGATCATACTGGCTTCGATAGACGCTTAGATGTTTAAAGACTACAAATTTTCAAAACTGTTTAAGGCCCCACAGGACATATATCCTGATAAAGACCCCCTTGATTTGGACGCAGTCAAAAAAGTCAAGCCCCTGGTCAGGTTCTTATCCCGATACTTTCGCCCCTCATATACTGGTCTTGAAAATATTCCAAATGAAGGGCCTGCACTATTGGTTGGGAATCACGGCATAATCGGGTTTGATGCGGTATTTATTTTCATGGCAATTTTTGAAGCCACTGGGCGCGTGCCTCGAGGTATTGGCGACTATCACCTGTTTCTCGACCCAATATCCCGAAAGTTCTGGACAAGCATGGGAGCATTTTCAGGCACCCGTGAAAATGCTGAGCGGTTTCTTAAAGCCGGGCATTTGGTCAATGTTTATCCAGGAGGCGCAAGGGATGCATGGAAAGGACCTGAAGGCTGTTATAAACTGCACTGGGAAAAAAGTTACGGCTTTATCGAGGTCGCCATGAAAACAGGGGCTCCCATCATTCTTCACATAGGAATCGGCATTGATGACACGTATCGGATATTCGGCAAAATACGTCTATTGGGAAAAATCTTCGGGCATTCCAAGTATGAATTGCCCGTGTTGTTCGGGTTGGGCCTTTTGCCATTGCCTGTGAAATTCAGCTACTACATTTCAGAAATGATTCACGTTGAAGGCGGCCCTGATGATGTTCTTGACTATGACCTGGTTAAAGAAAACCATCAAAAAATTTGGGATATCGGCACGCAAATGATTGCAGATGGACTTCAAAAACGAAAATCCATCTGGTTCGGATAACATCTATATCGCCGGGCTGAATGGAATAAATATTTTCAAAAAGAAAAGACCATCACGCCGCTGTCGCCCTTTAACACGACATACAATTTTCTGCTTTTAAAATAATACCTGTCAACCAGCTTTAAATCCGCCAGAAATTTTTCCGATAACGACTCGGGCGGACAAGCGGCCATTGTGGAATGGGTAATTTGAAAATTAAGGTATTCGCCATTCAAAACATACTTGCCGCCGGCCATGTTGCAATCCGCGCGAACGTTCAGGCCTCCGTCTTTTTTCAACTGAATCGTATATGCATTGGGGTCATAGGATTGAACGTAAGTATCGCTTTTCTTATAATATGTCTCCTGCCATTTCCAAAGGGTTTCCAGCAGCTCCGGCATGAATGAAAAATCAGCTGGGCCGAGCTTTCTCACCATGCGGCCGTCCGAAACGAAATATCTGTAGACTGTCTCCAAAGTGGAACAGCATTCCCGGTCATAAGGCCCGTGAACTTTCAGCTCAACAACGATCTCATCTTCAACAATGGCAAGAGACTGGATTTTTACCCTGTCCCCCAACTCTACCAGATCCGATTGTTCCCAGCCGGCGCCTGTTTTTTTCATCAAGACAAGGTCATAATAGACCTCGCCGGTGCCGACATTGGAAACAAGAACGGCAACGGCAATATCCGTTTGACCTATTTTGCCTGCTGCCGTATGTTTGTCAAGATGGACGATAGTTTCATCGGATTCTGCCGATGAACTTTTTTCACGATATTCACCATTGACCAGCCTGACGATCCCAGATGGTACGCGCCCGGATTTAAATGAAATGCCATCAAATATTGAAAGGTGACGGACATCGGATTTAACAGGCGTGCACGCAGCAAATTCGATGCCTGTTAAACAACAGATCAAAATAAATAGATATAAATTTATTATGCGATCTTTATGGAAAAATCGCTTGGACTGAATTACCGGCATAAATGCCTCTCAAATCTCTGTTTACATCAGTTGCCGTGAATATTATCCATGAAAAGCCTGAGCCTTTTCGCCCAAAAACCAAATGCTTCATGAGCGGCTCCTTCTTTTTCAAGGCAAGCTTCCTGAGACTCACTGTACTTGTCTATAGCGGCGGCGATTCGTTCATTTGTCATTGAATCCAGTATTTCAACTTCAATGCTTGCGCTGCCGGCCCCGAATTCTTCGCCGGTGATCGCTTTTTTAGCTTCTCCAACCGTCAGTCTTATCGGAAGAACAGCCATTGCAGCTCCGCAAACCGCAGGCCGGCCGGGATTCAATGTGGTGACTGCCACGCGCAATTTCATGACATCAGGACCCGGATCATTGACAATAGGATAAGAAACAAGCGGATATTCTTTTTCCAGCTCATTTTTCAGGGCTGAGTGAAAGGAAATCTCAAGTTTCTTTAACTCATCTGCTTCAACGCCTTTAAATTCTGCGCCGGGATCTGTAAAAAAGATAATATTGTCCAGCATCACCTTGTTGTATTTCTTAAAATCAACGCCTTCTTTCAGGTATACAAGATCAACGCCGCCTTTTGGCCCTGGCTGGAAATCCGGATATGTGTCAAGAAAGCCTGAGTAAAGGGGTTTCTTTGAAGCGCATCCTCCTGAAAAACAAATAATCAGTAAAGATAAAAAAATACAAGCGGAACCCACTCCGAATAAGCCTGGTATATGTTGATCCCTGTGTCTCATAAAACCTCCCCTGAAAGGTACTATATATAACGATAGTTGATGTTTTAAAATGCTTTAAATTTATCAGATACACCAAATAACAGATTTTGTTAATTTATATTTGATGAAATTTTCAGAACTGTTCAAGGATATTTTATATTTGGCTCATTGCTTGTTTTTAAATTGAATTTGTTGTAATGAATTTCATCGAATTTCAAATTGAATAACATGTTATTGTGAAATCGATATAAAATGAAGCGATTGATCATCTTTTATATTCTTTTACTGATTCTTTACGGCCCGCTCTGCTCAAGCTCCCTGGCTGATATCGTTGTCTTGAAAAACGGCCAGGTGATCAGTGACGTAACAATAACGGATTTGGGGGATACCATTGTTTGTGAAAGCCAGAGCCGGACCTATTACATCAACAAAGAGTCCGTGGAATCCATCGCGAGAACAGACAGCAAGGATGCCGTTTCCCATTTTCGTGGCTGGGCGGATGATTTGTTATCCTACATGCCGCCAACCGCAAAAAAATATATTAACACCTATCCAAGATTGATTATTGCCGGCATTTCGTTGATTGGCATTATCATCCTGATGATAGCGGCCGTCAGGAGGCTGCCTGTATCCCGGATCCTAACGATGGGAAAGGCAATAAAAAAAAAGCGTCAATCGCTTCAATACGTCAAACAGCTTGATGAAAACGAAAAATCGGTTTTACGGGAATTCATCATCCAGGGTCAAAACACCATTGAGATGCCGGTGGAAGACAAAACCATAGCAGGCCTGATACACAAAGGCATCCTCGAACAAATCGGATCAAAAGGCGAATACTCTGTCCGGGGTCTGATGTTGCCGGTCATGATCTCTTTTGCGTGTAAAAAACGCCTCAATCCACAAATACTCGGCATGCCGCCTGTTTTAAATGACGAAACCCGAAACACGCTCATCGCGTCAAGGCCGAAATTCATCTCTGAACTGTCCGGTTTTTATAAAAAACTGGAAAAAAAATCCGATATTTACTGGTAACAAATTTTTATAAGGAGTTTCTCCAATGACAGCAATAAAATGGCAGACCCGATCATGGCCCCCAGGCGTCCCCAGCGATGTGAATGATTATGACAGGACCCTCTACAGCATACTTGACGAATCCGCCCAGCAATACCCTGATCAGGTATACACCATATTTAATGGCGGCGCCAAAACCTTTGCCCAGGTTAAAGACACCGCCGACAGGCTGGCGAACTTCCTTGCCAGCCGGGGCATTCAAAAAGGCGACCGGGTGGCCGTGTTTCTCCCCAACATCCCCCACTATCCGGCCATATTCTTCGGCATTCTCAAAACCGGCGCCGTCTGCGTCACCTGCAATCCTTTATATACTTCCACTGAACTCAACTATCAACTCAAGGATGCCGGCGCCAAGGCGGTTTTCTGCATGGATCATCCGCAATTCTACCCGACTACGGTCAACGCCATCCAGGATACGGATGTAAAAACCGTTGTCATCTGCAATGTCAAATCCTATCTTCCCAAATTCAAGGCGATTCTGGGTTCTCTGCTGGGGAAAATTCCCAAAGCGGAGCAGTATGACCCCGGCCATCTATTCTTTGACCAGGTAATTGAAGCCGCTCGCCCCCAGCCCCCGGAAATCCGTATCGCACCATCTGAAGACCTGGCGCTGATTATATATACCGGCGGCACAACCGGCGTCCCCAAAGGCGCTGCATTGACGCATATGAATTTCACTTATGATTTAAGGGCGCTTGAGGAATGGGTAAGAATTCCCCAGGAGCCTGACGGTCCGGCTGAGACCATCCGCAGGGGCGGATTCCATACGTTTTTAGGGGTTCTACCCTGGTACCACAGCTTTGGAATGACCACATGCATGTTGACCGCCTGCGGGTCGGGAAATAAGCTGGTATGCATCCCTGACCCCCGAGCCGGGAACCCGCCGTTTACGGAAGTGCTCAAAGCGGTCCAAAAATATAAGGCAACGATCATGCCGGCGGTTCCCACGATTTTTGTGGCGTTCACCAATCACCCCCTATTGAACAAATATGATCTCACGTCCCTGCAAGGGTGCTTTTCCGGCGGCGCGCCCCTTCCGCCCGAAGTCTGCAGGCAGTTTGAATCCAAGACCGGCGCTGTCATTTTCGAAGGGTACGGCTTGAGCGAAACTGCGCCGGTGGCAAGTTCCAACCCCACCAACAAAACCGGCCGAAAAATCGGGTCCATCGGATTTCCCATTCCCGGAACCGATATTAAAATAGTCGATATTGAAACAGGTTTTGAAGAGCTCCCCAGAGGCCAGGACGGCGAAATCGCCATCTGCGGCCCCCAGGTGATGAAGGGCTATTGGAACAGACCCGAGGAAAACAAGGCGGTTTTTCGGGAACTCAATGGAAAACGATACTTTCTGACAGGAGATGTGGGACATATTGACGATGACGGCTTTATCATTATCACGGACCGGAAAAAGGACTTGATCCTCGTGAGCGGCTTCAACGTATATCCGAGGGATGTGGAGGATGTGCTTTTCCAGCACCCGAAAGTCGCCATGGCGGCTGTCATTGGCTTGCCGGATGCGAAAAGCGGTGAATCGGTCAAAGCCTTTGTGCAGCTCAAGCTCGGAGAAACGGCCTCTGAAGAAGAACTTATTGAATTTTGTAAAAAACATCTGGCGGCGTATAAACGTCCCCGGCAGATAGAATTTCGCGCCTCTCTGCCGGTCTCTCCCATCGGCAAGGTTTTGCGGCGGGTTTTAAAAGATGAGGAAAGAGACAAATAGAGGAACCCTTCATTGTGATTGGTTTATATGCATTGAAAAAAAGTCCGCAGAAATGAGTCTTTATTTGACACGACTGTCTGAACATGCTAAAAACGCAGCAATTTATATCTTTGGTTCTCGGAAATAGGGATTATGTCTTTGGATTCAACGGGCGGGGTTGCTGTAAATTTCGGCAGCCTCAAATAAACATAATTTTTTTCTAACCAAAAAAGCAGGAGGGGAACAATGAAAAAATTTTTAGTGGTGTGTTGTATTTTGTTATTGGCCGCACCGGCGCTCGCCATTGATTTAAAGGATGTGGAGTTAGGCGGCAAGGTACAGCTCAGAGGGTATGACATGAACAATTTCTGGTCGTTTAATGACGATAACGATGTTGACAACTGGTCTGTTTACCGCACCTACACAAGCCTTCAAACCAAGTTGAAATTAAGCGATGATGTGGCGGGTTTTGTCAAGCTGAGCAACCAGACCTATGGTTCCGGAGTGTATAGCGCAGGTCCAAGCGAAAATATCGATGACAATGTGTTTGTGGATAACGCCTACATTGATGTGAACAATCTCTGGTGCCTCCCCAAACAGGTCAATCTTCGCCTTGGCCGCCAGAACATGATGTATGGTTCTGGCTTTGTGCTGTTTGACGGCCAATCTCAATTTGCCTCCACATCATTGTATTTCGACGGCGTCAAAGCAACGTTGAAATTTTCAGACAATGCCATACTGGACACTTTTTATCTCAATGATCAGGAAAACTCCCGAGCGGATATTTCCGACGACGACATCAACCTCGCCGGTGCTTATTTCACAGGCAAATGCCCGTGGATCGGCGGACAGCAGGAAGTCTACATGCTCAACCGCGCTGACCAGAAAATCGACAAGGATATCTGGATGGCCGGCCTCCGAATGTCAGACAAAATGGAAATGGGCCTGGATTATTCCGCTGAAGTCGCCTATCAGTTCGGCGATTTCAATGATGCCCAGGATATTGACCAGGATGCCCTTGGCTGCAAGCTCGAAGGCGGTTTCACGTTTAAAGATGCGCCCATGTCTCCGAGGCCTTTCCTTGGATATTCCTTCCTGGAAGGCGATGATCCGGATACCAAAGACAAGGAAAGATGGGACGTCTACTATGGCGGCTGGCCCCAGTTCGGCGACATGCTGGCATGGAGATATGTAAATGCACCGGTCAATAACATTACTGAAATCGACGCCACCTGGAACGAAGGCAGCAGCACACCGGGCGAAGCGGTTTTCTCAAACCTTCAACTCGTAACGGTCGGTCTCGGGGCCAAGTTCCCGCTAAACATTTCTGCTCAACTGAGTTATTCGTGGTGGGCAGCACCTGAAACAAATCCCGGCGTTGATGATGATCTGGGTGATTATTACCAACTCACCACAAAATATGGGTATTCCCCGAATCTTGATTTCTCCATATATGCAGCCTTGATCGATCCGGGCGATGCGTGGACAACCGATGATACAGCTTATGAATTCTATTGGGAAGCTGCTCTGAAGTTCTAATCATTTTTTATAATTTAAAGAACAGGGCATGATCTTTTTCGGTCATGCCCTGTTTTTTTGCTCTGAAACCGATTGAACTTTATTTTTTCTTTATTTTTACTTGATTCATATGCGGTTTTACTCTATTTTATTCCAAAATCAATCCGTTATCATTATTAGACATGGAGCTGCGGCATGAGTGAAAACGATTTCATCAATGACAATTCGGAAACCATCACCCATTTGCGCCAAATACCCGCACTGGAATGTTTCAGCGAAAAAGACCTGAAAGAATTTCTCAATTTCAGCGAAATTAAAGCATATGCGGAGAATGAAGTCATCATTGAGGAAAACAGCAAAGACGACCGTGTATTCTATCTGATCACGGGGAAAGCGAAAGTGGTCAAAAACGGAAAAGAGCTGATCATCCTTCGCAGGACCGGGGATGTGTTCGGCGAGATAGGGGTTGTCACCGGAGTTGCCCGCTCCGCAACCGTCATCGCAGCCAGCCCCACAACGTGCGTATCCATTTCTTTATCCGAAATCGACAAGCTGGATGAAAAAAACCGGCTGACCTTCAAATATATGATTTTCAGAGGGTTTGCAGAAGTCCTGGCCAACCGCCTGAAAAAAACCACTGAGGAGCTGCTCGAAGCGCAAAAGATCATTCAAAGCCGCGCATAATCGCCCGCTCACATTCTTACTTACTTGCGCTGTCCGAGGGCTGTCAGCAGCCTTTCATGGATATTGTCAAACCCGCCGTTGGACATGATCAGAACTACATCCCCTCCCCCGGCCTGGCTGGACACATAATCAATAATCGAACCGGTATCTGAAAAATATAAGGCTTGCTTGCCCCGATTCACCAGGTTTTCAACCAGCTTCTCAGACGAAAACCGGCTATCAAGGGGAATCTTCTCCAGCAGCGGCGGTTTCCGGATGCAGATCACATCCGCGTCATCAAATGATGAAGGATAAATGTCCTGAAAAACATTGCGCATGCTGGTATTGGTCCGGGGCTCAAAGACGGCGATCAACCGGCCTTCCGGATAAAACGGCCGCACAGCTGCAATGGTTTCACGAACAGCCGTGGGATGGTGGGCGAAATCATCAATGACCGTGACGCCGCGAGCAACGCCGCGAATCTCCTGTCGCCGCTTGACACCGGCATAGGTTTCAAGAGCTTCAGAGACGGCCTGCCGGGAAACGCCCAACCGATCAGCTGCGGCAACTGCCGCCAGCGCGTTCAACAAATTGTGCGAGCCGACCATTCTGGTCTTAAATGTCCCGTACTTTTCCTGATGGCGGGTTGCTTCAAAACAGTTCCACGGCGGGTCAATCCTCGTAGAAGTTATTTGCCAGTGGGATTTCTTCTGCGTTCCATATCTTAAGCAATGACCGTTGATGGAGGCGGTTAATTCATCAATATTGCGGTCCGCGTCATAGGAGATGAGCGTATGATCCCTGGATATCCCTGACACAAAACGACCGAATGTTTTTTTAACATGAGCCAGATCCTCAAAAATATCCGCATGGTCAAATTCAATGCTGGTCAATATGGCAATATATGGATCAAAATGGAAAAATTTGGCGCCTTTATCAAAAAATGCCGTATCATATTCATCCCCTTCAAGAACCACATAGTCTCCTTCCCCCAGGCGGTAATTCCCGTTGAAGTTTTGCAGGATGCCGCCGATCATAAAAGAAGGGTCCAGTCCCGCAGTCTGGAGTATCCACGCGAGGATGGATGATGTGGTGGTTTTCCCGTGGGTTCCTGCAACGACTAAAGCTTTGCGGTCACGTACCACAAAACGGTTCAGCGCCTGGGGCATGGAGCAATAATTCAATCCCTGTTGATTCACCTCAAGGACTTCCGGGTTGTCCTTGCGGACCGCATTTCCCACCACGACCAAATCGGGTTTGTATGAGATATTGGAGGGGTCGAATCCAGAAAATATATGGATCCCTTTTCCCGCCAAAAATGTGCTCATGGGAGGATAGACATTCTGATCCGACCCGGTCACTTTCAGCCCCAGTTCCTTGAGCATGCAAGCCAGGGCGCCCATTGCCGTTCCGCAAACCGCAATCAAATGAACTGTTTTCACATTTTCTGGAATCTGATTGGCCATATTTTTTTTGACCTTTGCTTAATGTTTAGCCTTTTGAAAAGGCATTCTTGTTTTGAGTTGAATTGAATAAAATCCCCCTCAATCCCCCTTTTAAAAAGGGGGAAAAAGATTGCCCCTCCCTTTGAAAAAGGGAGGTTGGGAGGGATTTACTCATCTTTTTCAAACAGCTAAAGTGATACAAGATTCTAATCAAAAATTTCTTTTAATGATGTTTCGGCCGCACGGATCGTTTCATCAATCTGATTTTCCGTATGGGCTCCTGAAACAAAGAGCGCTTCAAACTGGGATGGCGGAAGATAAACGCCTTTTTCCAACATCTTCTGATAATAGGACGCAAACCGATTCAGATCGGACTTGCGGGCATCATCATAGCTGTTGACCGGCTGGCCGGTGAAAAAAACACCGATCATGGAGCCGACGCGGTTGACGGTCAAATCCGCGCCTGTTTTTTCAGAGACATGCCGAAATCCTTTGGCAAGACGGGCTGCAGTGTTTTCAATCTTTTCATAAAAACCCGGCTGTCTGATTTCTTTGAGCGTGGCGATACCGGCTGCCATGGCAATGGGATTGCCGGACAATGTCCCGGCTTGATATACGGGCCCTTGGGGCGCCACATGGGCCATAATGTCTTTGCGGCCGCCATAGGCGCCCACCGGCAGGCCGCCGCCGACGATCTTGCCGAAGCATGAAAGATCCGGAGTGATGCTGTAGAGCGCCTGGGCGCCGCCATAGGCGACCCTGAATCCGGTCATAACTTCATCAAAGATCAACAGGCTTCCGTACTGCGCCGTTTGTTCTCTTAAAATATCCAGAAACCCCGGCTCCGGCGGAACAAGCCCCATGTTTCCGGCAACCGGCTCAATGATCACCGCTGCCACATCCGCGCCGGATCTCTTCATGACCGCGATGAATGCGTCTGCATTGTTATAAGGCAATGATATGGTGTGCCGGGTCACGGCATCCGGAACTCCGGGACTCCCGGGAATATTGAGGGTGGCGACCCCGGACCCGGCAGATACCAGCAGCATGTCCGCATGGCCGTGATAACACCCGTCAAATTTAATGATGATATTCCGGCCGGTAAAACCCCTGGCAAGCCGAATGGCGCTCATGGTCGCCTCGGTTCCGGAATTGACCATGCGCACCATTTGCACAGAGGGCACCGCGTCAATAATCATGCCGGCAAGCTCGACTTCAAGCTCTGTGGGCGCGCCGAAACTCGTGCCGTGATCCAGCGCCTCTGCAATGGCACGGCGAACCGCCGGATGGGAATGGCCTAAAATCATCGGGCCCCATGATCCTACGTAATCAATGTATTCATTGCCGTCGGCGTCTTTTATCATCGGGCCGAAAGCGCTCCTGATAAAAACCGGGTCCCTGCCCACTGACCTGCATGCACGCACCGGGCTGTTCACGCCGCCCGGAATTATTTCTTTTGCTCTTTGAAACAATGTGTTAGATAGCTGATAGCTGCGCATTTAAAATTCTCCCATAAATTCATTCAATTGAATGATAGCTTGACAATGTTAAAAATTCTGCGGCGCTTTGTACCGGGACAAGATAACAAAGGGCATGCTCCTGGTCAAGCAACGCTTTGATTATTTATTATTAAAACATCATGAATCCCCTTCACCAAGTTGAAAAACTGGCCAAGCTCGCCGCTTATATGTTGGGCCGTCACCCGGATGAATTCGGTCTGGTGCTGGACTTCGACGGCTATATCGCCATCAAAGAATTGTTAAAAGCAGTCAATGAATTGGAAGGATGGAAACATATTCGGCAGTTTCATCTCCATGAAGTCATACTCAGCGCCCGAAATCCAGCCATGGAAGTCAACGGGAGCCGCGTCCGGGCAAATACTCGGGATCTGATCCCGATACCTGTTTTCTGTTCTTCTCCCCCGAAACTTCTCTACACATGCATCCGTCCAAAGGCCCATTTTGCCGCGGCGGAACATGGGCTCCGCCCCATGAGCCACCCTTTTGTCATCTGTGCAAGGGAGCAGGATCTTGCTGAAAAAATCGGAAAACGCCGCGATCAACGCCCGGTTTTGCTGACCATTCACGCCATCAAGGCAACTGGCAGTGGTGTAAAATTCCATCAATACGGAGATGTGATTTTTCTCGCGGATTTCATTCCTCCGGACTGTTTCACCGGTCCGCCTTTGCCCAAAGAAAAGCCCCAGGAAAAACCATCGGATTCAATTGACCTGTATCGAAAGCAGGCCCACGCAGGATCATTTGAATGGTCGCCGGAGCAGGCGGATTTGAAAATCCATGGAAAAAAGAAGGGCATGAATTGGAAAAAGGACAAGAAGCGGCTTCGCAGGGAAAAAGAAAATTTGTGGCCTTAAAAAACAATAAAAATTAAATAGATAAAAAATATTTTAAAAAAAAATTTTCAAAAAAATAATTTGACAATCAAAAATCAAATTGATAGGCATTCTTGTTTTTAAAGTATGCGCAAATGGGCCGTTAGCTCAACCAGGCAGAGCAAATGACTCTTAATCATTAGGTTGTTGGTTCGATTCCAACACGGCCCACCA
>JALOPH010000056.1 GCA_025453995.1 Desulfobacterales bacterium | reverse complement strand
AAATCGACTGTGCTTGCGTGGAAAGATTTCGGAAAAATCGGACTGTCGGAAATAACCGGAATGTCACCGTGGGTCATTATCCCGTTTATTTGGGCGGCGGTCATTGCCCTGTTCGTTTTTTTCGAGAAGATAAAAGTTTAGGAACTGCGGACCCCCTTTCGCAATCGCGAAACTTTTAAGCGTCAGGAATGATGGCGCTTGAAGAATTATTTAAAACAAGACTGACAACTATCTGTCCGGTCAAAATCCGATAGGCCGCGCGGCAAATCATGGCCCCGTCCAACACAAAATGAGATGTTTTAATGTCCAGGAAGCCGGTATTATATGGCGTCCGGGCCTTTTTCGCCTGTCCTTACCCGTATGGCGGCTTCAATGGGCGAAATAAAAATTTTACCGTCCCCGATTTTTCCGGTCTGGGCCGCAAGCCGGATGGTTTCAGCGACCTGGGATGCCCGTTCCGCATCGACCACGATTTCCACCTTAATCTTGGGGATAAAATCAACCGCGTATTCTGCGCCCCGGTAAATTTCCGTGTGTCCTTTTTGACGCCCGTATCCCTTGACTTCATATACCGTCATCCCGTGGATGCCGATATCATTTAACGCTTCCTTGACATCATCCAGTTTGAAAGGTTTGATAATTGCCTCAATCTTTTTCATTGTCGCCACCTTTTTTTGTTTGTAGTATGAAACCAACCATTAATATGCTTGACATATCTGTTAGATTTTTCTTAAAATTTAAACAAATTCACAAATGGCTTGCAGCGCCGGGAAGAAATATCGCTATAATTCAAATATTTTATTCGGCGATCAATCGATACCTCGGCGGTCTGCTAAACTCATCATAGAAAGTCTCACTCTCATCAGGCCTAACTGTCGCCTGTTCCGCTTTCGGATTGGCGGGTTGATGAAAAGGTGATGCATGATGGTAAAAGCATACATCAACAATGACCAAACAGCCACATTTGTCTGCCCCCAATGTCAGAAACCCCTTATCAAGGATGTCTCCAAATATATCGCCCGCAACACAGAGACCAAACTGAAAGTCAAATGCGGATGCGGGCATCAATATGCCGCATCCCTTGAAAAAAGAAAAAAATTCCGCAAAGAGACCAATCTTGACGGCATCTATAAATACACTCTAAAAGACCCTGAGAATAAAATAGTTGAAGGCGTCGGCAAAATGACGGTCACAAATATTTCATTTTCCGGCCTGAGGGTCAAGGTTCACTCCACCCCCCGTTTCGCAGTGGGCGAAAAACTGACCGTTGAATTCAAGCTCAATGACATCAATCAATCCATAGTCCGCAAAGAGGTTCTTGTCCAGAACATTCATGGCCGTTCCGTTGGCATGGAGTTTATTTTCAATCAGACCTATGATTCGGTTCTGGGTTTTTATCTCTTAAGCAATTCGTGATTCATATTCATAAAGATTCTCTTGCACGAAGACCGGTGGCATATCATTCCATGTGCATTTCCCAAATCTGCCGTACTTTTCCCCTTAACTCCTGAAATCTCTCTTCTTCAAGAATCGCGGGCTTTTCCTCAAGGGCCAGCCGGTGAATGCAATACCTGAAAACCAGATATGCCTGCTTGAGGATATGCGCGGTCCGGTCTTGGATAATGCCGGTAAGCGCCAGGGTGTTGAGCTGCCGAACCACATCCGTCCATTGGGTCAATTCCGGGCGCAGGCCCGCGTGCAGCAGAATGAGAAACTGGACCATAAATTCAATATCTATCACACCGCCGGGGTCCTGCTTGAGATCAAAGATCCCGGACCCGCGGGCAGCATGCTCTTTTCGCATCTTCTCCCGCATGGCAGCCACTTCATCCTTCAAGGGCATTTTGTGACGATGAATGCACAATATCCGCTTTCGGATGGATAAAAATTCTTCGCCCACACCGGCATCGCCGCTGACCGGCCGGGCTTTGATCAAGGCCTGGTGTTCCCATGTCCATGCTTGTTTGATTAGATAATCTTCAAACGCCTCCACAGGGCTGACCAGAATGCCCGAGCTGCCGCTGGGCCTCAGCCGCATGTCAATATCGTAAAGCTTGCCGGTTCGCGTCATGGTGGTCAGAAAATGAATAATCCGCTGGCCGAGACGCGAATAAAACTGCGCATTATCCAGAGGCCCCATTCGGCCGCCATACGTATTTCCTTTCGAGCGCGCATGCAGAAAAACAAGATCCAGGTCCGATCCATAACCAAGTTCAATTCCACCGAGTTTCCCATAGGCGATGATGGCAAATCCCTTTTCGCCTTTTGGAACGCCGGAAGGAACGCCATACCTTTCAACCAGATGTTCCCAGGACATTTCCAGAGCCTGATCCACAACAGTTTCCGCCAGATAGGTCAACCGGTCGCTGACTTTCATCAGCGGGATCAACCCGGCGACATCCGCCGCCGCCACCCGGAACGTATTGACCTGCTTGAATATTCTTAAAGCGTCCATTTCCGATTCAAGATCGCTGTCATGAATGCGGTCCAATCGCTGGCGGAGTTCTTCTTTAAGTTCAGTCCTGCTCATCGGCGCATACAGGGCCCTGGCATCAAGCAGCTCATCAAGCAGCAGCGGATGCTGTGATAAAAATGAAATCACCAGCGGGCTTGCCTTCGCCAGATTCACCACGTGCGTGAGCGCGTCGGGGTTTTCCAGCAGCAGCGCCGCATAGCAGGAGCGGCGGCGGAAAGAGTTCACCAGCGTATACACTCGTTTGAGAATCCTGACGGGCTCCTTGGATTTCATCACTTGATGAAGGAGCCGGGGGGTCAGAAGTGAGATCCGCTTCTTTCCCTGGGAGCTGACATCCTCCGCCTCTGAAAGCTCACGGAAAAGATTCAGAACAGCATATACTTCATCGGCCTGCTGCAACCCCAGATTTTTCATGATTTCCAGACTGCGTTCCCGGTCTTGAAGGTTGTGCCATGCCTCATGGATCAACCGCGTCTCGTCATCCTCCGCCGAATCTGTTTCTTCCGCGCCGAGGAGTTCGCTGAAGTGACGGTGGACATTCTCCATATGAGCGTCCAATCTCTTCATGAACTCCCGCCAATCTTCAAATCCCATGGAAAATGCCATGCGTGTCTGATCCAGGGAGTTTTCAGGAAGCGTGTGCGTCTGGAGATCATTGATCATCTGCAGGCGGTTTTCCGCGTTTCTCAAGAATTCATAGGCGTCTTCAAGCTCACGGCCGACCTGCTCGGGCACGCAGTTATCCCTGTAAAGAATGCCGAGTATTTTTGAAATGCCCCGTTCCTGGTACTCCGGGTTCACCCCGCCCCGGATCAACTGAAAGACCTGTCCGAAAAATTCTATCTCTCGAATCCCGCCGGGGCCCAGCTTAATGTTTCCCGCCATTCCCTTGCGGGCGATCTCACGGGTAATTCTCGCTTTCATTTCCCTCAGAGATTCAAACGTGCCGAAATCCAGATACCGCCTGTACACAAAAGGCTTAAGGCGGTCGAGGAGCTCTTCACCCGCGGCTTCATCCCCGGCGACGACCCTGGCTTTAATCAAGGCATAGCGTTCCCATTCACGTCCGAGCTGCTGATAATAGGATTCCATGGCGTCAAAACTCATGGAAATCGGTCCGGCATCACCAAAAGGCCGAAGCCGGGCATCCACCCGGAAAACAAAGCCTTCGGATAAATTTTTTCCAATGACTTCAATAACGCGCTGGCAAAGACGCGCAAAAAACTGCTCATTGGATATGGATTTTTCCGGATGGTCGGTTTGTCCGGCCTGAGGGAAGGAAAACATCAGATCGATATCCGATGAAAAATTAAGCTCTCCTCCACCGAGCTTTCCCAGTCCAAGAATGACCAGGCGCTGAGGGTTTTCATTTTTTCCTCTGGGCGTGCCGTATTCTTGAACGAGCCATTCATATAGAATGGATTGAGTAAAATGAAGGGTTGAATCGGCCAAGTCAGAAAGATCTCTCATGGTTTCCGGGAGATCCGACCATCCGGCCAGATTCCGGAATGCAATCCGGCACATCTCCCTTGTCCTCAACTGGCGCAAAAGCAGGCTGAGCTGGGGCATGTCTTTGGCAGGGGCGCAGTGCCGGTGGATTTTGCCGGCATATTCCCCTTCGGCGTAGCTGCGCTGCAGGTCCTGGCTGGTGATGAGATCGATCAACATGCCCGGGTGCTGAATGCAGCGCTTGGCCGCAAAATCGCTCAGCCCGAAAATGGTTTTGACCGCCTCAGCCATGTACGGTTCAACGGGCGCTTCAATATTTTCGCGCTTGCGCCCTTCGACAAACAGGCTCCATCTTTCCTCGGCAATATCTGACAATTCCTTTGGGATTTGATTGTCGAAAACCATGCTACTCCTGGGCCAGTGTATATTGACAAAGCAGGCTGTCTTTCCAATAGGCGTTTTCAGGCCTTGAAAAAAACGCCTTGAAAAACATCAGGCTATGCCTTCGCATGACATGGGGAACGACGGAAACCCGCGACTCCTGATAGAGTTTCGGCAGAACATCCAAACGGCATCCCGTGCCGCCGCCCATGACATCTTCGTAAGCGTATACAATTCTGCCGATGCCGGCCAGGATAATCGCGGCAAAACACATCAGGCAGGGTTCCATGGTGCAATATATGGATAGTGCCGCCCCGCTGGATGGCCTGCCCATCTCAAAAAGCTGGCGGATGGCCAGTATTTCAGCATGATCGATTTCATTGGGATGCCGGCCGGCGCTCCCCCGCCGGGCTCCCCGGGCAAGGATAAAACGTCCATCGGCAATCACGCATCCCACGGGGAACTCTCCCGCGGAAAAAGCCTTTTCTGCCTGGGCCAGCGCCATTTCCATGAAATATTCGTCTGTATGCATATCCTGTCCGTGCAATTTAATTGGATCCAACAGGGCAATCTATATCAACTCCGACCACTTGTGTAAACAGCCAAATCAAATACAAATAAAATAGCGAATTGACAATAAACACTGTTTTGGCTATGAACTAATACGAACAGCCTTTCAATGGCTTTGGTTAAAAATCTTTATCAAACATGGCGATATAAACAAGGAATCATTATGATCATCGGTCTGGACGTTGGCGGCACCCATACGGATGTGGTTCTTGTTGGAGAAAACGGCCTTGAAAGACAGGTTAAAGTTTTAACAAATACCACGGCTCTGTTTCAAACGGTTCTGACGGGCCTTGAAAAAATAACCGCAGATATTGATCCCCGGCAAATAAAGCACGCGGTTCTCAGCACGACGCTTACCACCAATGCCATTGTCCAGCGGAAACTCCCCCCGGCCGCCATGATCGTTTCTTCCGGTCCCGGCATTGATCCTGACGCCTTTCGAACCGGCGGCAACTACTTTGTCGTCTCCGGCTCCATCGACCACAGCGGCAGAGAAATCCAGCCGGTCAACCGCAGAGAGATTGAAACCGTCGCCCGGAAAATCCAATCCGAGGGAATCAGCCATGTGGGCGTGGTTGGAAAATTTTCCGCAAGAAACCCGGCCCATGAAATCCAGATTGCCGACATTTTAAAGCCCTATGCTGAAAAAATCTTTCTCGGGCACAAGATCTCCGGGCATCTGAACTTCCCCCGGCGCATTGACACGACTTTTTTAAATGCGTCCGTCTATCCGGTCCATAAGAACTTTTTTGAGGCGGTCCAGGCATCGCTGAAACACAAGGGAATCACAGTCCCGATTTATATCCTCAAGGCTGACGGCGGCACCATGGCATTTGAGGCGTCCGTTGATTTCCCCGGCCAATCGGTGCTATCCGGGCCTTCCGCTTCCGTCATGGGGTCTTTGGCCTTTGCGCCGGAAAATGCGGAAACCATTGTCATGGATATCGGGGGGACCACAACGGACATGGCGGTTTTGATCAACCGGGTTCCCCTGCTCGATCCCCTTGGCATTGAACTGGGGGGGTATAAAACGCTCATCCGGGCGCTCCGATCTTACTCCATCGGCATCGGCGGAGACAGCCTGGTGACATGCAAGGACAAGACATTAAAAATCGGACCGGAACGCCAAGGGCCGGCTATGGCCTACGGTGGTCCTAAACCCACGCCCACGGACGCCCTTTTTGTTTTAGGAAAAGCCGGTGCGGGAGACCGGGACAGGGCTGCTGAAGGAATAAAAACCATTGCCGATGAACTTGGCGTATCTGTTGAAGAAGCCGCACGGATGGTTTTTGACAAAACCTGTTTGGACATCATGGCATCCGCCGATGACATGGTCAGGCAGATCAACAAAAAGCCCGTTTACACCATCAAGGAGCTGTTAAAAGGCCATCAGGTCAAACCGAGCCAGATTCTGGTTTTGGGCGGCCCGGCGCCGTATTTCGCCGAGCGCCTTGAAAAAATTTCCGGCTGCACAGTGGCCAAGGTGCCCGCGTGGTCCGTGGCCAACGCCATCGGAACGGCATTGTCCCGCACCACCTGCGAAGTGACCCTGTTTGCGGACACGCAAAAGGGGATCATCCTGGCGCCTGAGGAATCCTTTTCCCAGTCTGTCAAGCCAAACTTTACACAGAAAGAAGCCCTGGAACTGGGACATGAGCTGTTAAAACAAAAAGCCCGCAGGCTCGGCGCGGACATGAGCGAACTTGAAATTGACGTGCTGGAAGACCTTGAATTCAACATGGTCCGGGGGTTTCGACTGACCGGCAAAAATATCCGCATTAAACTTCAGGTCAAGCCGGGATTGATCCGGGGGTATAAGGATATTACAGATAAAATTTCCGCTGGGGCGGAAATTTTATAATATTTTTTATCCAAAAATATAATCTTTTTTTTCTCTTGATATAAGAAGGGAAATATAAATGCCTGTTCCAGATTATCAAAGTTTAATGTTGCCTTTACTCCGATTCGCAAGAGAAAAAAAAGATGAAACATCCACAGGTGAAGCTGTTGAAGCTTTAGCGAAAGAATTGAACTTAACTGAAGCAGATCTCAAAGAAATGCTTCCAAGTGGTATTCAATCAACCTTTAAAAAATAGATACTGATTACTTTGATGATAATATTTAAAACTAAATATTAATGAGAGAAAACAATTTGCCATTTGCATTGACAATGCCGATTTTGAGGCTTCTCTGATTTTGAAAAAGATTTATGAGATCATTCCGGATGAGGTTGCTACCAGAGACGATTTAATAAGAGTTATCGATGAAAGGGGAGGATGACCTCTATCATAAAAGTCTTTTTGTTGTAATGGAGTTCCCAAAAGAAGAGGATCAGGCTTTGCTTGCAGCTTAAAATGTGAATGAAATTAAAGGAAAATAAATGCTCACTTTTGAATGGGACCCGCAAAAGGCAATTAGCAACTTTGAAAAACACGGCGTTTCATTTGAAGAAGCAAGCACTATATTTCAGGACCCTTTATCAATTACCATCGATGATCCATTACACTCAGAAAGCGAAAGGCGAATGGTTCATATTGGCATTTCGCATAAAAATAGATTGTTGGTAGTGGTTCATACCGAAAGAGGGGATAATGTCAGGCTAATAAGCGCCAGAAAAGCTTCGCAGAAAGAAAGGAAACATTATGAAAGTAATGAATAATGATCCGGATATGCTGGAAGAATATGACTTTAGCAAGGGGGTTCGGGGAAAATATGCCAAAAGATATGCCCAAGGAACCAATGTGGTGTTGATTGATCCTGATGTGGCTGAATTTTTTCCTGATCACGATACGGTTAATGACGCTCTCCGCTCACTAATCAGAATTATAAAAAAAAGGCAAAACGGGTTTAGCAAGCATGCTGACGGGCGTTGAATGAAGCCGAATTCTTGTCGGACCAAATTAACCAATTGAAAACAAATAAGATAGATGTTAAAAAGGGGCCATAAATTGTTTTGCAATCGAGTTAACGATAGCAAAAAAGAGGTTTTAAGGAAGATTAAATGAAATCCTTACACCTATCTTTTTATCCCTGAATAAAGGAAAGAAGACATAAAATGCTTCGAATGATTTCATCACACAATTTATCATAATAACAAAAATAAGATGAACAAAATCGAGAAACTTGTTTTCAAGATGTCCGGTACTTCTGATGCGAATATTGAATTCAAAGACCTGTGCCAACTTCTTATGCATCTCGGTTTTGAAAAAAGAATTAAAGGAAGCCACCACATGTTTAGGAGATCTGATATTGAGTAGAAAATCAACCTTCAGAAGGATGGCTATCAAGCAAAACCATATCAAGTTAAACAAGTCCGAGCCGTTTTCCTTAAATACAAACTCGGCAGGGAGTAATAATGGATAGATATGAAATAATTATATTCTGGAGTGATGAAGATCATTCGTATATTGCAGAAATACCCGAACTTCCCGGCTGTTCTGCTCATGGAGATTCTTACGAATCCGCCTTGTCAAATGCTAAACAGGCAATATCTCTTTGGATAGAAACAGCAAAAGAATTTAATGATCCGATTCCTTCCCCCAAAGGCCGTCGGCTCGCCTATGCATAATCAAAAATTTCTGCGTCAGCAGAAATTTTATAATATTTTTTAGGAACTAAAAAATTATGCTTCAAGCCAAACATAAAACCGGTCTTGTGTTTTTCCCGGCCTTTGACTGGGCCATCAGCGCCACTCATCCGGAACGGGAGGAGCGCCTTTTGTACACCCAGGACCAGGTGTTTGAAGAAGGGTTGTTTGATATTGACGGGATCACGGAATACAAGGCTGACCTGGTGGATGTCAAAGACGTTCAGCGGATTCATTTTTGCGTGCCCGATGAGCAGCATGTCATGACGGAATCCCATTTTATCAGCGCCGGCGGGGCGAAAACCATCGCCAGGGCCGTGATGGAAAAGCAGATTGAGCGGGGATTCGCCCTGGTGCGGCCGCCGGGCCATCACGCCATGCGCATTGTCCACGGGAACCGGGGATTCTGCAACATCAACAACGAAGCGGTGATGGTCGAATTCCTTCGCAGCCAGTACAATGTAGACCGCGTGGCCATCATTGACACGGACTGCCATCATGGGGACGGCACCCAGGATATTTACTGGCATGACCGGGACACCCTGTTTATTTCCCTGCATCAGGACGGCCGGACCCTGTATCCCGGGTCCGGGTTCACCGACGAAATCGGAGGCCCCACGGCTGCCGGCACCACGTTAAATATTCCCCTGCCGCCCTATACGTCTGAAGAAGGGTTCCTGTTTGTCATCAACGAGGTGGTGATGCCCGTGCTCAAGGATTTCAAGCCCGACCTGATCGTCAATTCCGCCGGTCAGGACAACCACTTTACAGATCCCATCACCAACATGCATTTTTCCGCCCAGGGGTATGCCGACCTGACGCGGATTTTAAAGCCAGACATCGCCGTGCTGGAAGGCGGCTATTCCATCGAGGGGGCGCTCCCCTATGTCAATGTGGGCATCATTCTGGCCATGGCCGGCATTGATTACAGCCATGTGAGGGAACCCGGATATGATCTGGAGAAGCTCCGGCAGTCGCCGCAAATCAGCAAAATCATCGAAGAAACCTGCAAGATTGTTTTAAACAACTGGAAAAACCGCGACATCATCCGTCAGCAATTGCAAGGCGCAAACAAATTTTCAGAGCGCCGGCGGAGCATTTTTTATGATACCGACGGCCTGCATGAAACCCAGTCCGAGACATTGAGAAACTGCATGGAATGCAGCGGGTCATTGAAAATCGCATCCCGGTGCGATACCGGATACAGCGCCCTGGCGGTTCATATCCCGCGCAAAGCCTGTAAAACCTGCTATGAATTGGGCGTCCAATGGTATGAGGTCGCGGATTCGCGCAGTTATGATTTTGTCTTTCTCCAGGACAGGGTGAATGACCGGTATCTGGTGAAAAAGAAAAAGTAATGCGCCGGAAAAAACAACGCCGTCTAAGTCTCGATGGCAGCGTTGCAGCCCTCCTCAAAATGTTCACATACAATTTGTATGCTGCGCTTTTTCATCGGCCTGCGCCTTTCCCTCAAAACTGATCCGGCGTTTTTTAGTCCGGCTTTAACAATTTAAATGATCACTTTTTACTCATGTCTATCGAACGTCATCGGAAAATCCAGAAAAATTTCATTCTCCGGGCCAAAATTCTCCAGGCCATCCGTGACTTTTTTAAATCCAATGATTTCCTGGAAGTTGAAACTCCCATAAGGATTCCCGCGCTTGCGCCTGAACCCTTTATTTCGGCCTTATCTGCTGAAACATGGTATCTTCAGACTTCGCCGGAACTTTGCATGAAGAGAATGCTCTGCGCCGGTTATTCAAAAATATTCCAGATTTGCAAATGTTTCCGCCGCCGTGAGCGGGGCAACAGGCATCTGCCGGAATTCACCATGCTGGAATGGTATGAAGCAGAATCAACTTATGTCGACCTGATGACGCAGTGTGAAAAACTTTTCAGATTTATCTGTCTTGAGATGAACCTGCCGGATATACTGAATTATCAGGGCCTTCAAATCAACCTGGACCCGCCATGGCCTAAAATGAGCGTAAAAGAGGCCTTTGAACGTTATTCCGATGTGGACATGAAAACGGCAATTTCTAAAGATAAATTTGACGAAATAATTTCCCTTGTTATTGAACCCCATCTTGGAATCACGGGGCCGGTTTTTCTATATGACTATCCTATTGAGCGCAGCGCCCTATCCGCAGCCAAACCCGGCGATTCAGATCTGGCGCAACGTTTTGAGCTTTATATCGCCGGACTGGAAATATGCAATGGATTCACAGAATTGACAGATGCCGACGAGCAGCGGAAACGGTTTGAAGACGAACTTGCCGCTCGAAAGCAACAGGGGGAAGCGGCGTATCCCATACCTGAAAAATTTCTTGCCGATCTGAAATTCATGCCGCCGGCGGCAGGCAACGCCCTGGGAATCGACCGCCTGGTGATGCTGTTTGCCGATGCCGCGTCCATCGACGATGTGGTTGCCTTCATCCCTGAAGATCTCTGATTCTTTATGAAAAATCAGAGATCTTCAGGGATGAAGATTAATATTTGACATGGAATTTTGCTTCCAGTATATTGATTCCATTATGATTATAAAGGTGAAACGACAAAAACCTGCAACTGCTTTGATGGCGCGCATCCTGACCTTGCTGTTGGCTTGCTGGATGCTGTTTCCTCAAAGTATTTATGCGGAAATTTATTCATATGTGGACAAAAATGGTGTCATGCATTTCACCAACACCCCCACGGCCAACAAATACTCGTCCACAAAATATCGCTATATCGGCAATGAATTTTCCCGGTTGCGATACATGCGTATATCTAAGCCGTTTACGCGAATCAACTGCAACGCCTATGATGATATTATCCGAAAAGCATGCAATCTGCATGGCATTAAATATGAGCTGATTAAGGCCATCATCCACGCCGAATCCAGCTTTAATCCGAACGCCGTGTCCCCGGCCGGGGCCTGCGGATTGATGCAGCTCATGCCGGATAATATTGAAAAATTTAATGTCAACGACCCGTTTGATCCCCATGAAAACATCATGGCCGGCACCAAATTTTTCAGGCAGCTTCTGGACCGTTATGACAGCGACCTGAAGCTGACCCTTGCGGCGTACAATGCCGGTCCCGGAGCGGTGGACCAGTACCGGGGCATCCCCCCCTATCCCGAAACCGAAGATTACGTATCGCGCGTGCTTCATTATTATAACAATTACAAAAATTAATCCTCCCCTTTACCCACGCCATGCTCCTTGCGCAAAAGCTCCTTCTTCTTGATCAAATTTACTGTCTTTATGATCAATACATCGGCGGCGTCGATAGCGTGTGCCGCGCGGCCTGCAGCGATTGCTGTACATGCAACGTAACGATTACCACCCTTGAAGCGCATGTTATGCTCAACGCATTTCCCGCTGATCAATGGCCGCGGGTCGCAAAAGTCATTGACGCGCAGATGGGCAAACCCCGATTCACCCCGGAAGCCACCTTCAATCAGATCTCCGATCTTTGCGCCTCCGGCAGGGAGCCGCCCCCAGAAGCCATGGATGCTTCATGGGGCCCATGCCCGCTGCTGACAGACCGACTCTGTCCAGTTTATGCCGCCAGACCGTTTGGCTGCCGGTGCATGGTATCGTCAACACCCTGCTATCAGACAGGCGCCGCGGAGATGGGCGAATTAACGGCAACGGTCAATACGCTTTTTCTGCAAGTCATTGAACATATCGATCAGGATGGCTTTTCCGGCAATTTATCTGATGTTCTGTCTTTTGTTCTGGCTGCCGAATCAAACGTATCGGTCCCATCCCGATGCAATCACCCCCATCTTATTTCCAACAGACCTCTGCGCACGCTGATGATCCCGCCCGAGCATCAGGACCGAGTCAGGCCGATCCTGGCGCAAATCCGCGCTCTGCCGATTTAATTTCAGCCGGCCCCAAGCCCGTTGTTTATCTTTGGGCGCATTTATCGGAAATGCGCCCAAAGATGGATACTCTTTAATTGACAGCCGGCAGGTTTGCATAATATAGAAAATCTTTAAAATTTATATTTAAACACGGATATCAGGATGTCCGGGCTCAACAGAAAATAAAACTTGATTTGAAAATGAAACCATCTGCAAAAATAAATCTTATCCGGAATATCGGAATTATCGCGCATATTGATGCCGGGAAGACCACGGTTTCCGAGCGGATTCTTTATTACACGGGACGGTCCTATAAAATCGGCGAAGTCCATGACGGCGAGGCGGTAATGGACTGGATGCCCGATGAGCAGGAGCGGGGCATCACCATTACATCTGCGGTCACCGCCTGCCAGTGGAAAGACTGCGATATACATATCATCGACACGCCCGGGCATGTGGATTTCACCATTGAGGTGGAGCGCTCTTTGCGGGTTTTGGACGGCGCGGTGGGCGTATTCTGCGCGGTGGGCGGGGTGGAACCCCAGTCTGAGACCGTCTGGCACCAGGCCGACAAGTATCTGGTCCCAAAGATCGCCTTTATCAATAAAATGGACCGGATCGGCGCCGATTTTTTAAGGGCTGTGGATATGATCCGGAATCGATTAAACGCCAACCCCCTTCTGATTCAAATCCCTATGGGCCAGGAAGAGGGATTCAAAGGCGTCATCGACCTGATCCATATGAAGCAGATCGTCTGGGATACAGACGCTCCGGATTCGCAGATTCATACAGATGATATATCCGATAAATATGAAGAAGCCGCCATCGAGTACAGGGACCAGTTGATTGAGCGGGTGGCCGAGGTTGACGATGACATCATGGAATTGTATCTGGAAGCCAGGCCCGTGCCCACTGATATGCTTATTGCCGGCATCCGGAAGGCCACCCTTGCGCTTAAACTCGTTCCGGTCCTTTGCGGGGCGGCGCTCAAAAACAAGGGGATACAGCCCCTGCTGGATGCGGTAGTCCGATTTCTGCCAAGTCCCGTGGATGTCCCCCCGGTTTCCGGCCATCATCCGGAAACAGGGGAGATTGTCCAGTTCTTTGCAAAAGAAAAGGGCCCCTTAGTGGCCCTGATTTTTAAAGTCTCCATGATGGAAGGGCGAAAGCTCTCTTTTGTCAGGATTTACAGCGGCACCTTGAACGCCAACTCGGAAGTCTACATCCCCTCTTACAAAAAAAAGGAAAAAATCGCCCGGATTCTCAAAATGCACGCCAACAAGCGGGAACGCATCGAATCCGCCGGCGCAGGACATATCATCGGCGTGGTGGGGCTCAAGGACTCCTCCACAGGCGACACCCTGTGCGATGCCGCCACGCCTGTGCTTCTTGAAAAAATCGAATTTTACAAACCCGTGATCTCCATTTCCGTGGAACCCAAAACCAGAGATGACCAGGAGAAGCTGGATCAGGTGCTGGCCAAGCTCATGGATGAAGACCCCACCCTCCATGTCAAGCAGGACCCGGACACAGGCCAGACACTTTTGTCGGGCATGGGGGAACTGCATCTTGAGGTCATCATCAGCCGGATGAAGCGGGAATACAACACCAACGTCAATGTGGGCAAGCCCCAGGTGGTCTATCGTGAGACGATTGGAAAAGATTCAGCCGCCACAGCCATTTTCGATAAAGAGATTGCAGGCCAGCGGCATTTTGCGGAAGTGGCGCTCAAGCTCAGGCCCCTTTCCCGTGGAGAAGGGAATCGATTCCGTTCCAAACTCCCGGCCGGCGCCATTCCGGATATTTTTATCCCCGCAATTGAAAAAGGCGTCACAGAAGCCCTGGAATACGGCGAGTTGATGGGTTATCCGGTGGTGGATGTGGAAGCGGTGCTCACCGGCGGGTCATACAAGGAGTCCACCGGCTCGGAAATCGCCTACAAAGTCAGCGCGGCCATGGCCTGCCGGGAGGCTTTCCAGAAAGGGGAACCCTTCCTGCTCGAGCCCATCATGGATGTGGAAGTTTTCGTGCCCGATACTTTCATGGGCGAGGTCATCGGAGACATCAATTCCCGGGGCGGGAAAATTGAGTCCATCTCTTCCAAAGCCGACAACCAGATCATCGGCGCCCGGGTGCCGTTGTCCAGAATGTTCGGGTACTCCACGGCCCTGCGGTCGGCCTCCCAGGGGAGGGGAAATTTCACCATGAAGTTTTCGCATTTTGACAAAGTATAAAAATAAATGGCGCCAAAAAACCGGCCGCCATTTATACATTCATGCTTCTAATCTTTAATTTTTTTAATAATGCCTTCTTTCAGTTGGTTCATTTTAGTTTTCCTATAATGCCCTTAGTTTATTTATTACTCAATTACCTTGCATTGAAATAGTATAACAGAATCGCTTCCACCAAGAACTTCTCCATCGATGGTATGTGGACCAGAAACAACTTTGAGTTTTGTTCCACGTGGTAGGATTGTTTCTTTTTCGTCGCCTTGATTTACACTATCATCGTGTGAAACATAAATTCCTTTTTGTCCCTTTTTGTGATCGACCTGAAGAATGACTTTTGCTCCTCCAGTTGCTGCCTTTTTAGGTTTTCCTTTTGCTGTAGGTTGCGTTGCAGCAAATCCTTCAATGGCAGTCTTGTGTGATAGAGAAGTGGAAACATATCCACGAAAGACATATGTTTGTCCCAACTTGAAGTCTTCTGGTTTGTATCGCGCCGACAGCCCTGTATAAGATGAATAGTCAAATGGTATTTGAGATTGTGACATAGCAGAATCTAATCCGTTAATCACAGTCTGAATGTAGTCCGCAGTTTGATTGTCTGTTCCTTCATCGTATCCTTTATAGAGATAACGATTTACATCAATTGATCCGGCAAGCATGTATTGATCAATGGCATTCATTTCTTCATCGGAAAACACTTGTGTCTTTGAGTATGCAGACAGTTGACGATGTGTCTTTTCTTGTTCTTGTTCTTTCTTTTTTAGAACATCCTGATCACTTGCTTGTCTTTGTTGTAATATAACAGCTGCCTGATCCACTTCTTTCATTGGATCAGGTTTAGGAGGAGTCTTCTTTGCTGGTTTTCCTTTTGATGATTTGGTCTTTGCAGCAGGGGCCTTTGGTTTTTCTTTCTCTGCTTTGGCCTTTGCAAAATCCTTCTGTAGTACATCTGCTCCTTTAAATGGAACTAGTTTGTTGTCATGTACGATGTAAGAGACTTTACCATCTTTACCAGAGTATCTTCCAAATCCCATGTACTTCAAACCAAGTTTTTTGGCTTGAGTAGCAGCATCAGAATTAGGTTCTCTTTTTACTTCCGATGCGAGAGATTCTGTCAAATGATCTCTAAACTTCAACACTATGCCGCCTCCAATGTGTCGTTTACAAATCTACCCTTTGTTTTCTTGACCAAAGGATTTTCTTGTTCTTTTGTACTACCATCTTCTGGTGGAGGAAGCGCAGGTGGTTGATTTGCAGGAGGCAGTGGTTGTCCATTTGCATCAAGAGGAAGTGGTTGTCCATCAGGTCCGACTGGTCCCATTGGAGGTGGTGCATTTGGATCAACAATTGCTCCAGAAGAGATTTCCTTCTGAATCTGCTTTTCAATTTC
>JALOPH010000236.1 GCA_025453995.1 Desulfobacterales bacterium | reverse complement strand
GCCGGCCAAGGCGACTGGGGAGATTACGTAAACAGCCTGCCCAACGGCGCCAGCCACACCATCACCTTCAATCCTTCCATTATCCGTGACCCGGAGCACAAGGAGAAGTTCAAAGCGTTTCTGCGGGGGTACGCCCACAACGGCGGCACCGCGCTTCAGGTGAACATGCTGGACCCGGACATGCTCAAGGACGCCCAGAAACATCCCCAGAACTACCGGCATCTGCTGGTGCGCATCACGGGATACAACGCTTATTTTACGGCCATCGGCAAAGAATTACAGAATGAGGTGATTGCGCGATTGAGCCACCAAAAATTTTGATGAAAAACTGCTCCTTTGACTTCAATACGGTGTTGTAAGCCTCTTTAAAATGCTCACATACGAGATGTATGCTGTGCTTATTCATCTGCTTGCGCCGTATATTGAAGCCAAAATTTTATAGTGTGAATCCTTGGTAAAAGAGGTAGAATCAACCACAATTTTGACTTGGGTTTTTTTCTCCCTCTCCCCCAAAACGGGGGAGAGGGCAGGGTGAGGGGGTGAATGAAGGCAAAGGCCAGAGAGTTAAGAAAGAATCAGACTGATGCTGAGAAACTGCTCTGGTATTACCTCCGAAATCGACAGCTGGCCGGACACAAATTCAGGCGGCAGCACCCCATAGGCCCATTTTTTGCTGATTTTGCTTGTATTGAAAAAATGTTTGTTGTGGAGATAGATGGCGGTCAGCACGCGCAGACAAAGGAGGAGGATCTGCAGCGTACTGCATATCTTGAATCAAAAGGTTTTACTGTGGTGAGATTTTGGAATAATCAGGTGTTAAATGAAACAGGGCCTGTTCTTGAGAGGATTAAGTCCTTGTTGGAGGCCCCCTCACCCCGGCCCTCTCCCCCCAAAATGGTGGAGAGGGAGAAAAAGACAACTTCCCGATAATTAAATTAATAAAGTCTGAATAATTATAAATTTAAGTCTCCTAATATTCAAAAAATCCTGAGAATAGTGAGAACGAAGTGTCTACCCCTTCTCCCTGAGGGAGAAGGCCGGGATGAGGGTTAAATAAATTTTTCAACAAACTCTTACAGAACTATGATCGCAACAAGACGACAACATGAAGAAAACGCAACAGATTGATCAACTCAAAACCCTTGAAGGCCGCATCCTTGAAATCGTGCGCATGTCCACCGAGGACGGGCCGGGCATCCGTACAACGGTCTTTATGAAGGGATGCTCGCTCAAATGTCTCTGGTGCCACAACCCGGAAAGTATTTCGCCCCAGCCCCAGCTCTGCTGGCTGGGCACCCGGTGCATCGGATGCAAGACCTGCCTTTCTGTCTGCGCTGAAGGGGCGCTGGCTTTGTCTGAGGCCGGCATGAAGATAGACCGGTCGCGGTGCACCGGGTGCGGCAAATGCGCCGAAGAATGCCCCGGCACAGCCTTGGAGCTGCTTGGAAAAGTCTGGAAGGTAAATGATCTGGTCCGTGAACTGATCAAAGACAGGGCGTATTTTGAGACATCCGATGGCGGTGTGACCGTTTCCGGCGGCGACCCGTCCATGCAGTCTGAGTTCGCATCCGCAGTGTTAAAAGGACTGCGGGAAAAAGGCATTCACACGGCTGTCGACACCTGCGGCCATTGCAGCCGGGAAACATTGGACCGGCTGCTTTCATACAGCGCCATGGTGTTGTATGATATGAAACTGATTGACCCCTACGCCCATAAAAAATTCACTGGATTTTCCAATGAGCGGATTCTTGAAAATTTAAAGCATGTGTCCGGATACATGGGCTCTCACGTGCACCCGAGACAGTTGTGGGTCCGCACGCCGATTATTCCGGGGGCCACGGCGTTTCATGAAAATATTTCAGGGATCGGCCGGTGGATGGCAGAAAATTTAAAAGGCGTCGTGAACCGGTGGGAACTTTGCGCATTTAATAATCTCTGCCGGGATAAATATCTGCGGCTCGGCCAGAAGTGGGGGTTTCATGACGCCCAG
Organism: Desulfobacterales bacterium; assembly: GCA_025453995.1. Lineage (GTDB taxonomy): Bacteria > Desulfobacterota > Desulfobacteria > Desulfobacterales > Desulfosalsimonadaceae > JALOPH01. The sequence continues at coordinate 3,363 of JALOPH010000236.1, read as the reverse complement.
CTGCTATCGGCGGAGTTTATGGAAGAACTTGCTGAAACGGCGCGACGCTCGGGAGTTGATCCGGGGATTGTCGTCTGGTCGGGTTCAACGCGGATTCAACAAAAAGCAAATGCAAACTAAGAACAACGAATAAAGGAATGAAAGCATCCGCTTTTCATTGCTGATGAATAACCCATTCATATGGAGGCCAGCGGTGGAGTATCATTTAAAGCAACTGGACGACCGGGCGGTTGAGGCGTTTTCACCCAATGAAAAAATCGGCATGGTGGCGTCGGTCAATCCGGACGGAATGCCCCATATCACTCTGATCACCTCATTGCGGGCCGCCGGCCCCAAACAGATTACCCTGGGTGAATTCTGCAAGGGTTCCAGCAAGAGCCACATCCGGAAAAATCCAAAAACCGCTTTCCTCGTATTGACCATGGACCGCCGGATGTGGCGCGGCCATGCGAGCTGGACGCATCTGCGCAAGGAAGGGCCCGAATACCAGTCCTATAACGACCTGCCCATGTTCCGGTACAATGCCTATTTCGGCATCAACACCGTCCATTACCTGGACCTTCTGGATGCTCGGGGGCCGGACAGCCTGCCGCTGCTCACCATAGTCCTGTCCGCCCTGATGACAAAAATTGCAAAAGCCGGGACGTCAATGGAAAGTTCGGAACGCATTCTGACGCCGTTTGGCGAGAATTTATTCAACGCACTGGACGCGCTTAAATTTATCGCCTATATAAAGGATGACGGATTTCCCGAAATCGTTCCGGTTCTCCAGTGCCAGGCGGCCGGCAGCCGAAGGCTGGTTTTTTCTTCCCTGGCATACCGGGAGGAGTTGAAAAGAATTCCGCAAGGGCAGACAGTGGCGGTTTTCGGCCTGACCATGAAAATGGAGGATGTGCTGGTCCGGGGGACGTTTGCGGGGTTTTCAAAGAAATTTGGATTGGAGGCCGGCTCGGTGGATATTGACTGGGTTTATAATTCCATGCCCCCGGCCCACGGCCAGATTTATCCGCCGGTGCCCTTGAAACCAGTCACGGAGTGGGCGGATTTTGGATAACATCTTGCGGTCCGGAGGGTGGAGATGGTTTAACATTTAATAAAATCAAGATTTACTTATCTTGATAATTCAGATAATAAAATTTCGAATGATGAACTCATTATTCCAATTCGATCGATTTTTTCCCTACGCCATTCCCCCCATTCTATCGTTTCTCACCTGCTTCACACTTGCAACCATTTGTTTTCTTAAAGGAAGACGCCATACCGATACAATAATGTTTGGAATGATATGTGTGCTCTGGGGAGTGTTAAATCTTGATAAAACGCTTCAAACCCTGGTCACAGATGGCCAGCTTGCGCTTAAAATAGCCCGTATCGACCATTTTTTTCTGGTCCTTCAACTCGGCATTTATGCTCATTTTATGCATCATTTTATTCATTTTCCCAAAAAGGCTGTCTACGTGTTCTATGCCATCAGTATTCTCCTGATGCCGATCACTCAGACCAATTGGTATTATCAAGGTGTATTTCAATTCTATTGGGGATATTCAGCCCATAAAAACTTCGGGTTCACGATCTTTGGTATGATAACCATGATCTTGATCCTCTGGGGGTGTTTTAATTTATTTAAGGCAGCAAAAAAGGAGACAAATCCAGCGCAGCGAAGCCAGTATAATTATTTCCTGATCGGCGGAATGTTGACACCGCTTTTAAACCTTGCGAATACACCTTCCTTAAGCGGCTACCCTATCTACCCGCCAGGGAATTTCACATTCATTCCCATCCTGATCATGGCCTACGGAGTCTTCCGCCACGACTTAGTGAAAATCAATCAATACACCAAGAGACGGATTTTCGATGTGGTAGTAAAAATAACAGTAGCTGTTGGATTTTCCGCTTTAATCATAGTCTGCGTCTGGGCGGTTGAAGGTTTTCGCTGGGATTTCATCTTGAGTCGGATCGTTCCATATGGGATTCCGCCTTTGATGACATTTGTATGCAGTCTTTTCCTATCGATATTGGCGCTTAGGGTGGGACAGGCTCACAAGGAAGCATTAATCTTTGCCTTAATGTCTCTTTTGTGGGGTTTTCTGAACATGGACATCCTGCTTAATGGGATTATCGTCGACCCAATAGTTGGTTTACAACTCAATCGTTGGGACCACTTCTTTTTTGTTTTTGTTCCTGCGCTTTCTTTGCACCTGACCTATCTGGTAATTCGGCGCCATACCATGTGGTGGGTTGTATACTTTTTTTACTTTATCGGCATTATTTTAGCGCCAATCACTCAAACGAAATACTATTTTTACGATATGCATGCTTATTACTGGGGATTTTTTGCAAAAGGCGGCATTTTTTTTGATATATTCGGGTTTTACTGCATCATAGCGACCATTTATAGTGTCTATTTATTGGTAGAAGCCTATATAAAAGAATCCAACTCTTTTCAAAAGCATCGTATTTTTTATCTGGCCTCCGGGTTTGCCGGATATGCAATCCTAACGCTTGGCGATATCCCTGCCGTAAAAGGGATTGAACTATATCCCCCCGGGAATTTTGCATTCATTACACTTTTGCTTTTTGCCTACGGCTTGTTTAAGCAAAATCTTAAAGAAGTGGTTCAGATCACACGTTCCATGCTTTTCTGGATCGGACTGGGTTTAATGCTGTTTGCAATGGCAGCCGTGTTTAAATATATTTTTCCAACTGAATGGTCCCTGAGTGTATACCTGCTCGGAATAGTCTCTATTCTCATATGTTACAAGCTGGCCCGTCTTTCTTGGAATAATGCTCTTTCATTATTTTTCGGCCAACAAAGAGAAAGATTGGATCAAATTTTAGACTCTTTGATTGAAGATCTTTTAAAACCCCAAAAGATCCAATCGATTTACCAGACCTTAAAAGAAACAATATTCAAGGAACTATTAACCTTTCGGTTTGCCATGCTTATCGAGTCGAATCCCTCCAAAACAAATATGGGAATCTCGCAGGACCAACACCTGAGTTTTCATGGTTGGGAATCCTGGAACCCGGCAAAGAGCCTGTTTGCAAATACAGATCTTCCTGACCCAATTGAGCAATCCATAGCAGTGGCCTCCGACCACCCCATCCTGCCGATGTTTTCTAAAATTCGGACCCTGACTTCTCAAGAGCAAATCGAAGAATGGATCTTAAGCCGCAATATTTCAGTAGAAACCACAGATCGTCTGCTTCAGGCAGTTCTTATTCAGCCTGTATTTTTTGAAAAGCGATTAAAAGCCCTTCTAATTCTGGGAAGTAAAATCGACAGCACCGTATATACGGAAGACGAAAATGTATTTCTGCGTCGTCTCAGCATGGCACTGGGGCCTCATATCAAAAATGCTG
>JALOPH010000055.1 GCA_025453995.1 Desulfobacterales bacterium | reverse complement strand
TTCCCGGGGCTGCCATTACCATTCACCTGGTGGATCAGATCAAACGTGAAGCATCGGGGAAGCTCATGACATTCAAAAAAATTAACGGATCAAGTTAAATGAAGTATACATTGGCTGAGGCTGCATCGCTGTTTAAAACACCGGTCGGCCGGATACAGTTTATTCGCGGCGTCATATATACCTTCTGGCCGGTCTTATCCTATCTGACCGGATTGTATCGGCGGATGATTGTTCCCCAAATGCGTGTGATCACAGTGGTGGGGTCATTCGGCAAAACAACAACCATGCGGGCGATCACATCAGCGCTCGGATACCCCTTGCCCGACATGCCGAATTCGAATTCCTACGGCGGTGTCGCACATAAGCTATTGAGCACACGGTCCGGTTCACGTCATAGCGTCATCGAGGCGGGGATCGACGGGCCGGGACAGATGGCCCGATATGCATGGATGCTTCGGCCGGATATCGCGGTGGTCACCAGCATCGGTAGCGAACATAACCGTTCGCTGAAGGCCCTGGAAGTTACAAGAGAAGAAAAATCGGAAATGGTGAAAGCCCTTCCCCAGTCCGGGGCGGCCGTGTTAAACGGGGATGACCCGAATGTGCTCTGGATGGCCCAGCGGACAAATGCCCGGGTGATTACATTCGGCATGGCTGAAGCAAATGACGTCAGAGCCAGCGGCATTTTGCTGGATTGGCCCCGTGGGACTCGGTTTAAATTGCATGTAAACGGGAAAAATCATGATGTGTTCGTCCGGCTGATAGGCAGAAACGGCGTCTATTCAATCCTTGCCGCGGTCGCTGTCGCAATGAGCGAAGGCTTTTCCATTGAAAGCATCCTCCCGGGAATTCAAAAGATTTCACCGGCAAGGGCGCGTCTGGAGCCGGTTCACCTGGAAAGCGGGGCGATCCTGCTGCGGGATGAATTTAAGTCAACCCTTGAAACCATAGATTCAGCGCTGGATATACTGGATGAAATCCCCGCGCGAAGGAAAATCGTTTTTCTGGGCGAAATCTCTGAGCCAGTGGGCAGCACCGGCCCGATCTACCGTCGGATCGGCGAGCGGATTGCCCGGACAGCCTCCATAGCGGTTTTTGTCGGCCGAAACTTTCAACGCTATGCCGCGGGCGCATCCCGCGGGGGGTTTCCCAGGAATTGTATGATCAATGCTCACCATGATTTGCTGTCCGCGGCTGAAAGGATTAAAGATGAACTCAAGCCCGGCGACGTGGTGCTCGTTAAAGGCCGAACGGAACAGCGATTGGACCGTATATCGCTTTTTCTTGCCGGCAGGAAAGTTTGTTGCGGCATTGTTTTTTGCAGGGCGCCATACCGGTGCGACTTCTGCCCGATGCTTGAAAAAGGCTGGCCCGGAATGAAAGATGATGGTAAATCAAAAAAAGATTCCGTATGATTGTTTCTGTATCGGAAAAATAGAGTGGCGCCAAGTGTCTTTTTAATCAACTTTTTGATGTTTATATAAAAATAGTTTGCAGCCTCTATTCAATGAAGGCTTGGGGAATGGGTAAACAGAAAAAAAAATCACAATCCATATCCGGTTTATCGCAAGCAACACTGGGGAGCGTCCCCAAAGCCGGGCCGCGAAATGAAATATTTTCGTTTCAGAGCCACATCCAGGCCATATCCATATGTCTTTTTTTGATTTTATTGATTCAGTTGGTTGTTTTTAAGGATTATATTTTATTTAAAAAGATTTATCTGTTTTTAGATATTGGAAGCGATTCGTATAACCTCTTTTATCCCGCGTACGTTGATTGCGCCCGCTATCTTCGCGCTGAGGGTTTTCCCACATGGTCCTTCAGCAGCGGCATGGGCGCGTCGGTTTTTCCCGGCGGGTTGAATTGTCCGTTTAACTGGATTTTATATATAATTGGCCCTGAAAATCTTGCTTACGGGATCATTTTTGTTGAACTTCTAAAAATGCTTCTCACCGGAGGCATTGCATATCTGTATCTCGGCATTCTGGATTTTTCAAAATATACCTCTCTTGTCGGCGGTGTTCTGGCGGCATTCATCGGGTATTTGGTTTTGGGCAGCAGCGGTTGGTACGGCCACTCGACATCTGTGGTCTATTTTTTTCTGCTGCTATATGCATTTGAGTTGTTTTACCGAAAAAATAATCCTGTGGTATTTCCGCTGGCCGTTTTCTTTGTCGCGTCAGATCCTTTCAAGCTATATATATACAGCGTTTTTCTGTTCACCTACGTTTTGTTCAGATTGTTTTCAGACAGCAGGCTGAGCGCCCGAGAATCCGTTATTTTTATGTTGAAACTGGCGGCGCTGGGCGCCATCGGCGTGGGGATGAGCGCTGTTTTTTTGCTGGACGAATTTTTGGGAAAGATCAACAGTCCCCGGGTAACCGGAAGCGTTGGTAAGGCCGATCTGCTGCAGTCGTTTCCTCTTTTCGGGCTGCCCGGCCGCCTGGAAGCGGCGACCATACTGCTGAGATTTTTTTCAAACGATTTATTGGGCGCCGGCAGCGAATTCAAGGGGTTTGCCAATTATCTGGAAGCGCCGATTTTTTATTCCGGTTTAGTCTCTCTCATCCTGGCTCCCCAGGTTCTTTTTATTGATGATAAGCGAAAGCGGATTGCATTCTGCGCTTTTTTTATTGTCTGGATGCTGCCGCTGATATTCCCGTTTTTACGATTTGCGCTTTATGCGTTTATGGGAAATTATTATAAACATGGATTGTCCATGTTTATTCCCGCCATCATGCTGCTCTATGGTTTAAACGGCCTTGAAAAGATCCTGCAGAATAAAAGGCTGAGCTTTGGCGTCTTGCTGGCAACTCTGGCTGTGCTGTTAATCATCCTCCACTTGCCGTATTTTGACGGCACGTCATATGCCGGCAAAAATATGATTGACCAGAACCTCAAAACATTGATCAGTTGTTTTCTGATCATTGATGCCGGCATTCTGTGCTTAATGAGAATGGATAGCGCCCGTGTATATGCCAAGGCGGTGTTTATTTTTCTGGTGTGTGTGGAGGCGGGGTGGTTCTCATGGATCACCGTCAACCAGCGTCAAGCACTAACGCAGGAACAGTTTACGAGTCGGATCGGGTATAATGATTATACCATCAACGCCTTTGATTATCTGAAATCTATTGACCGGGAATTTTTCAGGATCAACAAGGATTATTCATCATCGCTGGCTGAAACAAGAAGTATCAATGACGCCAAAATCTATGGATATTTCGGCACCCCCTCTTATTCATCGTTTAATAGAAATGAATATATCGATTTTTTATATGCAACAGAAATTATCCCAAAAGGCCAGGAAACAAAGACGCGCTGGGCCATCGGTTTGCTTCAGAGGCCGTTCTTGCAGGCCGTCGCCAGCGTTAAATACAATCTGCTCAGGATTGCGGATTATGCGCAACGTGATGTTTTTTTCAAGATGGTTTATGAAAATATCGCCACTTTTGAAGACGTGACGGTATTGAAAAATAATTTTTTTCTTCCATTGGGATACACGTATGATCAATATTTGCTCCGCAAGGATTATGAGTCTCTGTCCCGGACACATAAAGACATGGCCATGTTTTGCGCCGTTGTGATGGATAATCCGATAGAATCGTTACGGTATGTCGAATCATCGGAGATGGCAGTGACCTTAAAAAATTTTAAGATGTCGGATTTTTATCAGATGGTCGGCCAAAAAAGAGCCCGGGCCATGAGGATCGATCATTTCAGTCAGAAGCGCATTGCCGGAGAGATTTCAATTGATGCCCCCCAAATGCTCTTTTTTTCCATTCCCATTGACAGCGGGTGGCAGGCGTTTGTCAATGGCTCGCCGGCACCTCTGATCAAGGCGAATATAGGGTTTATGGGGATTCTGCTCAAGCCTGGGTTCTCTCATGTGGAGCTGCAATACAGGGTTCATCATCTTATCGCAACGGTGCCGGTCAGCCTGCTGTTTCTCATTATTTATGCGGGGGTTGTTTTACGGAACAAGGTATTGAATTTTTTTCCCTTCAACCGTTTCTATCAACATGCATGAGCAAAAGCTTTGATCAAAGATTGACCTGAGACAATGCTAAAATGGATAATTCATGAGTTAAAAGAGGCCAAGACGCTTCTCGCCTATGGAAGCGTGAAAATCGGCGGCCATATATCTGATTTTCTGGTCCCGGTAATCCTGGCCACACAGTTTTCTCCGGGAACCTTCGGGGCGTATTCTCTGGGTATGATGATTGTCTATTTTTTCAACTCCGCACTGATCCTATCGTCTTCAAAGCCAGCGGTCGTTTTCGGCAATGAGGAGTTCAAAGAGCGCGGTCGGATTCATCATACCATGGCATCGAGAATGATCATTCTTTCGATTGCACTGGCGGCCTTTATAATACTTGTATATCTGTTCAGGAGGCAGGCGGTTCAATTTACCGGGCTTACGGAAAGTCAGGTATGGCTTTTGGTCCTGGTCTTGCTCGGCTATTCAATTTTGAATTTTTTCAGTTCCATGCTGATGGCTTTGAATCAGCGGATTCTCGAGTCTGTTTTTCTGCTTTTAAACGCCGGGGTGTCTATATTGTATCTTTTCGTTATTTATTTATTTTTTGATGTCACCATTGAAAAAGTCCTGGTCATGTTTTTTGTTGCGCCGGTTATTTCCGTTTGTCTTTTTTTGCCGAAGCTTGAATTCAAAGAAGTCCACCCCCCGGCGTTTGATAAAGAGAATCTTATCAAAATGGCTGATTTTACCAAGTGGATGGTGTTTGGAGGCGCCGGGATTTATTTGCTGAACTGGGGAGACAACATCATATTGCGCCGTTTTGTCACCATGGAAGATATCGGGGTTTACAATCTGGGATATCAGTTTTTCAAAGGCACCTTGATGAGCATCGCGATTGTGAAATTATATTTTCTTCCTTTTATTTCCCAGCATATTGATAATGAAGAGAAAATTTTCACCTATCTTACGATCAAACGGGGAAAGATTTTTCTGTTGGGGCTGTTAATTCTGATTGGATTGTTTTTCGGTATGCAGCATATCCTTGGCCTTTTGTATTCGCCTCATTACAGGGGCGCTGCAACAGTCTTCCAGATATTGACTTTTGCCTCCATTTGCTCCTTGTACACCGGATTCTATGATCCGATTATCGACAGCATGAAACGCTATCAATTCATACAGTTACTGACTCTGGCAGGGGTGGTTTTAAATCTGAGCCTGGATTATTTATTGATCGGTCGTATCGGGTACATCGGAGCGGCAGTCGCCACCGCTATCACTTATTTTTTTCTTGCGCTCGCGAGGGAGATTTATTTCAGGAGAAACTTCAAAATATCTATGAGTGATTAATTATTTAAATTTTTTTAATTAAATTAATAATCATATTATTTTATTTTTTTAAAATAAATCGATTGACAAAAACAAATGCTCCGCTATAATCCATTTCAAAGAAAGGGGAAATGATGAATGAGCTGTTCACCAATATAGCCAGGCTGGGAATTAAAATGCGCATATATCGGGCCATCCAGATGGCAGACAGCGAAACCGGCGCACTCAAAGACCGTGAGATTCTTATTCTTGAATTGCTTAAAATACAGGGCGCCATGAGTATGACCCAACTGTCTCATTTTTTTCCCGGTGTTAATCTCAGCACCCTCTCTATGGATGTAAAAAGGCTCAGGAAACTGGATTACCTTGACGTTAAAGTGGATCAGAACGACATGCGGATCCATTTGATCGAATTGTCAGAAAATGGGTTTGACAAGGTCGCAGAAATCAGAGCCCAACGCGCAAAATCTTATATACCTCTTGCTGCTGCCATCGGCAAAAAACCTGATGAACTGCAGGTATTGAACAAGGTGGTTGAAAAGGCAATCATCCTGGTTGAAAAAGAGATCAACAAATTCGCTGAATCCAAAAAAACGACCAGTTCATCTAATGACGAGCTTCTTCAAGAAAAAGAATTCGCGTAACCAATGATAAAGAAAAATCGACATAGTGATAGGGAGTCTCATATGAAAAAAATATGTATCTTATCAATGGTGATGATTTTTTCCCTGCTTGTTTCTGTAAATACAGCGTTTTCCGGTCATGGCTGCCATGGGCATGGAGGACATGGGTATTACTGGGAAGCCGCCGCCATAGGCCTTGGCGTCGGCATACTGGGGAGCGTGATTGCCAATAGCTGCCAACCCCAAAGGGTGACCGTTGTAGAGCATCATACTTATTATGAACCTGCTCCCTCTCCAAGATACTGCGAGCCAAGGCGTGTATGGGTTCCTCCGGTCACTGAAAGAGTATGGAATCCGGGACATTATGAATATGGCAGATGGGTGCCAGGGCAGTATATCATTATTGAAAGAGAACCGGGTTACTGGGTGGAAGAACGGGATTATTATCGATAACCTTATTTAAGCCGTCAGATGAAAGCAAGAATGATTCCGGCGGAGGGAAACATGAAAAAGATATTTGTTGTATTGTTGGCGGTTTTTTTCCTGTTATTTGGTGTCAATTCAGCCCTTGCGCGTCATGGAAATGGCCACGGCAAGGGTGACGGACACGGAGGCAAAGGGTACAGCCATAGCGGTAGCGGCTATCATGGCGGCCATGGCGGATATTGCGGCAAAAAATATAACAGTCATGGCAGGTATGGCGGATGCAGCGGCAAAGGGAAGCACCACGGCGGACATGGGTATCATCATTATAATTATTGCGGGCATGGGCACCACGATGATTGGTATGATGACGCATGGAAAGTCGCTGCCGTCGGCCTGGGCGCGGCTGTTGTTGGAAGCGCAATCGCAAACAGTTATTACCGTGAACCTGTGACCGTGGTCGAGCATCACACTTACTATCAACCTGCCCCCCCGCCGCCATGCCGGGTGTGGGTTCCGGGACAGTACATTTATGAAGGCTGCGGGCGGTATCTCTATATCCCCGGCCACTGGAGATAAAAAAAGCCTATTCAAAAGTGCGGCTATTATTTTTTTTGCAACACCAGGCTGCCGACAGAATACCCTGCGCCAAAAGAGCATATCACGCCGATGTCTCCTGGCCTGAGATCGCTGTTGTACAGATGAAAGGCTATAATTGAACCGGCAGAGGCTGTGTTTGCAAATTCGTCAAGAATGACCGGCGCTTTGGCATTCATCGAATCCTCACCGAGCAGATGTTTGATGACTTTTTTATTCATATTGAGGTTGGCCTGGTGAAGCCAGAATCGTTTGACATCAAAAGGGCTGATTCGCATATCCTCAAGCTGTATGCTGATATGGCGGGCCGCAAAGGGGCTTACCTCTTCAAAAACCTTGCGACCGGCCTGATGAAAGAGTTTATCCCGCCCATACGGATCCGCATCCGTTGCCCTTGACATATGCCCGAAGTTTGAACGGATATTGCTCGAAAACTTTGTCAGCGCTTTGGTATCTAAAATTTCAAAGCTGTTTGCCGAGGTGCAAGTTCCGGATCGCTCCATCACAACAGCCACACTGACATCCCCGAAAATGAAATGCGTGTCCCGGTCTCGGAAATTGACCTGGGGAGTCACCAGTTCCGGATTGACGGCAAGCACACAGGTTGCCGAACCCGCCTTCAAACTGTCATAGGCACGGTGAAGCCCGAACGTTGCGGCCGAACATGCACCCAGCATATCAAACCCGAAGCCCTTAATCCCCAGGGCGTTCTGGATTTCTATGGCAATGGCGGGATATGCCCGCTGGGTATAGGCGCAGGACACAATCACCGCGTCAATGTCGGCAGGAGTTTTTCCAGCGGCCGCCATTGCTTTTTGGGCTGCATAAATTGCAATCTCCGCCTGATTGGATATCTCACTCTCATGGCGTTCGGGGAATTTCGGGCACATGCGGTCAATGTCCAATATGCCTTCTTTTGTATATACGCGACGGGCTTTAATTCCTGACGCTTTTTCAATAAACCGGACGCTGGAGAAAGGTTTTTCCTCAATTCGTCCCGCTGCTATTGCTTTCCTGTTATCTGAATTGAACTTTTCCGCGTAAGCATTGTAGCTCGCCACCAGCTCCTCATTGGTAATGACATCAGGGGGTATCCAGACCCCTGAGCCACTGATGACGATTTCAGGGCATGAATCGGCTTTCATTGTCAAACGCCTTTATTCTATTCATGGTTATAACGACATACTGTTTGGCAGTTTCCAAACGACTTAGCGATCCATCAAAAAAGCATAGGCTGCGAACCGCCCGTCATGACTTAAGCTAAGATCAATATTTCTTTCCTTCCCTTTGATATAAACAACCGGCGGCCCGAGTCCGAATGAAAAACGATGGCGAATGATCCGGATGTCATCCGGATGGCAATTTAAGCTCAGCGCCATTTGTTTTTTCGCCAGATTTCTCACCTGTGCGGATTCACGGTTAGATGGTGAACCGGTTTCAAATTTTTCATCCGCATCCATTTTTTGCACATCCCAAACAATCCGATCCAGGCCACGCTTCGGGTCATTTGCTCCGATGCAGTGGATATAATCCGCATGAATTGATATGCGCACCGCGACGGGGTCTTTCGGGGTATTGACTTCACCAGCCATGTGATTTGAATCTTTTCCGGAAGTTATGACTACCGGATAACGTCTGGGGGCAGAAGAAACACCAGGGTGTGTTTTGCGGATGGCTTTGTATGCGGTTTCCTTGGCTGCCCAGAATGCCCAGACGAATATGCCGGGACGATCGGAATTAAAAGCGATTTCCTGTTCATCTTGACACAGGACGCGTTTTATAAATTTGATGTTGTCCGTTTCGCCGGGCGCATCGGTTGTTTTGAGGTCAACGACATCATTCCCCACATGAATCAAAGTAGGCTTTCTCCATTCTTGCCAGATTCAATATAACCTGTTGCGCGCAATCCTTCTGGGCTCTGAGGCCTTTGAACCGGCTTTTGGGTCTGCATTCTTCGACTTCCATGGTGAATGTTTCCCCAAACTTCGGGAAATTGCTGTATGTTTCCTGTCCCTTGCCGCGAAGGTAAAAGCACATCACGCGGCAGCCAGGTATATTGCAGATAAAACGGCCTATGCCATAAGCGTAATCTTCTGTATTGACCCTTCCGAGACGGGAGCGGGTTCCTTCCGGAAAGATCATCAGATTCTCTTTTTTTTTCAAAAGATAAGCGCATGTTGCCATCGTCGATTTTAAGCCCTCACGATCCCCGCCGCGGGTGACGGGGATGCATTTTGTAAGAAAGCAGGCCAGCCCGACCAGCAGACTTTTATTAAAATTCATCCGCTCCGGCACATTCCATGGCAGCAAACGGTAATTAAAAATATAGTGGTATCCCGGCATCATGGCATACACCAGAACAACTGAATCGATGAGGGTAAGATGATTTGCGCAAATCAGCCAGGGGCCTTTATGCGCTGCCATTAATTTTTGGACTTTCATCCGGACAGAACGCATTGAATTGACTCTGTATCCCGCGATTTTGATGACGAGCAATGCCAATGGGACAGTTATAAAAATCATTATCCGTCCGACGGCATATTGAAAATAAAAAAATATTTTATTCCCCAGGCTCATATTAGTGAGTGACGCACAGTTTCTGCTCAACAATCCTGACCGCATCGCCGATTGTTTTGATTTCATCGGCGTCATCATCTTGTATCTCAATGTCAAAAGCATCTTCACACTTGATAATAATATCAACAAGGCGTGCTGAATTAACCTTCAGGTCCTGGATGATTTTTGTGTCCATGTTCACATTTTCGAGCCTTTCCGGTTCTTTGACATACTGTTTAATAATGTCGACGAGTTTGTGAAAAATTTCTTTTGCGTCCATTGACCAGCTCCTTTTTTTGCGTTTGTTAATTTGCTTCCCATTTTTTTAAAATTAAACAGCTGTTGACATCACCAAACCCGAAACTGGCTTTCGCAACAGTTTTGAGGTCGGGGAAATCCAGGCATGTTTGAACGATTTTATCGGAAAAAGCCTCAATATCCGGATGAATATCCTCGGCGTTAATGGATGGATGGGCAAAGCCATTATGTATTTCAAGCGCGGACGCGATGGTTTCAATTGCGCCCGCAGCGCCGAGACAGTGGCCGATCATCGACTTGGTTGAATTGATCAGCGGAAAATTCTCAGGAGGTCTGCCGAGCGCTTTTGACCAGTTTTCAATCTCATGGGGGTCCGCAAACGTGGCGGTCAAATGCCCGTTGATCAGATCAATTTCATCCGGGCCGATGCGGGCGTCTGCAAGCGCGCCTTGGATGCAGCGTTGAACTCCTTCCGGATTCGGGGCGGTCATGGAACCGCCGCCTCTCTGACCGCCGCAATTCACCGCTGCGCCCAATATTTCCGCATAGATTCGGCTCCCCCGCTTAAGGGCAGCCTCCAATTCTTCAATAACCAGAATCCCGGCGCCCGCCCCCGGCACAAAGCCGCATGCCGATGCGCTCATGGGCCTGGAGCCTTTTTCAGGCTGATCATTGAATTTTCGGGATAAAACACGCATGGAATCAAACCCGGCCCATGTGTAAGGGGAAGCGCCCTCTGAGCCGCCCGCCAGCATGCGTTTGGCCAGTCCCATCCGGATCCTCCATGCAGCCTCCACAACCGCCTCGGTTCCGGTGCTGCAAGCCGATGAATTAGAAGTCACCTGATTGCCCAATCCAAGAATGCCCGCCACGCATGCGCTTACGCCGCTTCCCATGACATTCTCCACTATCTGGGAGCCAAGCCTGCGGACCTTGCCGGCATTCACGGCGGGAACCACCGCGGCCGCAATGGTTTCCATGCCGCATATGCCGCATCCGATAATAGCGCCGGTATCCCAGTCAACGTCACCATTGTTTTCATGTATTGTTAAATCCGCGTCCTGCCATGCATCAATGGCCGCCAGGGACGCATACCCGATATTGTCGCTCAAGCCCGAAAAATGATTTCTGCGTGGATGACTGTGGACCGCTTCGGCAAAATTTTCAGGAATCCCGCCGATCTGGCAGGAAAAGTTCAGCGCCTCAAGCTTGGGCATATGCCTGATGCCGGATCGTCCATTTCGAAGCGCTTCTTCAAAATCGCCCAGTCCAATGGCATTGGGGCTGACAACGCCCATACCGGTGATCACCACTCTTTTTCTCATTCTTCCAAACTCCGCTGTTTCAAAATTCTTGAAATGCTTATTTAAATTCAACGCCAGCGCCTGTTAAAGTTCCGGTACATACTTTTTCACCGCGCTCACGAGATATATGCGTCTTTGTTTTTATGGTTCCTTTTCTGAAATAGACCATCTCGCCGCCGATGATGACCTTCTCGCCCGGAGATACGATTCCCGTAAATTCAATGTCATCGGCAAACGCAAAAAGGGGGGTTATCGCCTTCAACCGATCGGTCTCAAAGCCCTGGAGCAATAACTGGCAAATTCCCATGGCGACCACTCCCGTCTGGGCCATTGTTTCAATCAGGATAACCCCCGGCGTAATCGGGTTTCCGTGAAAATGGCCTTTGTAAAAATATTCGTCTTCCCGAAACCGGTAAAGAGCGGTAATCGCTTTATCTTTAATTTCTAAAATATCATCGATAAAACGAAACGGCGGCTGTTGCGGTATCAGTTCAAGTGTTTGATGAATGATGCTTCTGTCAACCGCCATACATGCCCCCGTTCACATGGATCACGCTGCCATTGATGTAATCCCCGTGGCAGGAAAGAAAGCCGACCACATCGGCCACTTCTTCGGGTCTTCCCATTCGGCCCAATGGAATGCCGCTTAAAATTTTCTGGTGAATCTCAGACGGGAGTTCACGGGTCATCTCCGTATCAATAAAACCCGGCGCGACTGAGTTGACCAGAATGTTCCGACCGCATACCTCCCTGGCAAGGGACTTTGTCATGGCATCCATGGCCGCTTTCTCCATGGCATAGGGAATCTGGCCGGCATTACCGGTGTGCCCGACGACGCTTGAGATGTTGATAATTCTTCCGGAATGCTGGCGGAGCATAAAAACACGCAGAATTCGTTTGGTCAGATACCATACGCCGCGAAGCATCATCCGCTGGGCGTCAAACGCCTCGATCTTCATGGTCGCGATAGCGTCATTGATGCACATGCCCGCATTATTGATCAGAACATCCACCCGGCCGGCTTTTTCTTTGATCTGTTGAACCATGCGATCAATCTGCTCCGGGCTTTCGATGTCAGCCTGCAAAAGAAAACCTTTCCCCGCCATATCGGCAAGAATGCTTTCTGCCGACTGTCTGCTGTTTCTGTAATGAATTCCCACATAAAAACCCTGTTTGAAAAGCGCTCTGCAACATGCTGCGCCAATCCCTTTTCCGCCTCCGGTCACGACGGCAACCGGTTTCTCCTGGATCTTGATTATTTTCTGCATCCGCTGATTCATCCTTTGCTCATGCCGCCCAGCGAATTGAGCGAACGGTTCGGATAATCTTTATATGTGATACCCTTAAAAATGCCGGTTCTGGCTTTTTTAACGGTTGTTATATTCTCTCCGTCAATGAAGACATTTGCGTCGGCAATCACAACGCTTGAACCGGCTTGCTTCAAGCTCCTGTAACGGATGATGTCTATATCAAATCGAGCCACCTTATTATGGGGACGAATCTGACCATTAAATATGACCTCCTCGCACCCCAGCGCCCTGCCTGCTCCCAGGGCGCCGCACCAGACGCAATAAAATCCCATCAGCTGCCATATGGCATCGACGCAAAGGCATCCGGGCTGCACGGGATCACCCTGGAAATGGCACTGAAAATACCATGCGTCCAGCCGGATATCCTGTTCGGCGATGACTTTCCCGCTGTTGCCTTTTTTTTCAATCGACAGAATCCTGTCGATCATTAAAAAAGGAGGGGCCGGCAGCCGCGCGTCAAAATCATCCGGAGGGTCTTCAATCAAGCGGCCGTAGGAAAACGCGAGAAGCTGCTCAGTGTCGAAATGGTCGTGTTCTAAAAATTGTGAATATTTCATTGTTTTCTAATCTGTCTGCTCAACTGATCCGTAAGGATGGGCTGAACTTTGACAACCCTGATGGCATCTCTATTGAGAAAGTCTATGCTATACGCTCTCCGCCGTCAGCGCAGATGATCGCGCCATTGATCCATGCGGCTTCATCCAGGCATAAAAGAAATATGACATCAGCCACATCATCGGGCGTTGTGAGCCGCCCGAATGGATTTCTTAAATTGGCGGCAGCCTTGATATGTTTGCTGCCCGGAATCATGCGAAGGGCTGCCGTATCCGCAACTCCCGCCTGTATAACGTTTGACCGGATGCCATATGGCGCAAATTCAACGGCCATGGATCGCGACACGGATTCTAAAACCGCTTTGGCGGCTGATACCGCGGCATATCCTCGCCAGGCAACACGGTTCCCCTCGCTGGTCAAGCTCAGGATGCGCGCGTCCTGGGCAAAAAGCTGCCGGCAAAAAATATCCTGCGCCCATTCGACAATATTGGCCCCCATGGCATGGAGGGTATGGGAGAAATCATCTTTATCCAGGAATTGACCGATATGATATTCAGGAGGATCGGTTAAGGTATGCAAGGCGTTCGCGCCGCCTTCAAAGGCCTTATCCACAATCTCCTTTATATCATGATCAGATATATTCAAGGCCTCTGCGATCTTTTTCCTGGCCAGCCTCGGGGCGGAGGAAGCCTCGGAAGGGGCCAGGAGTTTAAGGTTCCCGAATGCGACCGCATGCAGAATCATTTTGATTTTACCGCAATCTCCCATCGCTTTTGTTAATGCATCCAGCACCTGGGCTCTGCCTTCAGTAGACAGGCCATCCAGATTGAAGGCCGCAACCTTGACATTGCTTTGTCTGATCTTTTCGAAGGCGGACTCAATCCGGGCAGCGGCCGCACGGCGATCCCGATGAACGATGCAAAGATTCATTCCGTGGCTTGCAAGTTTTTTGGCGGCGGCCAGGCCCATCCCGCTGGACCCGCCGATAATAACCGCCCAGAGATTGGAATCGAATTTTATCATAGCCGTTTTTACGCGAAGATGCGTTGCGCCCCTGAAAATGTTGTAATCGATCGGCATTCGACACCGATGCTTTTAAAAAAACTTTTCAACGGTCGATTGGGCCCGATCTCATAGATCAGGGCGGCTTTTTCAGCCAGGGCCGCCATATTTTCACGCCAGTTCACCGAGTTGCTCAACTGGGCCACAAGTTTTTCAATCAAATGAGATACGCTGCCGGAATGAAAATATCCGGTGAAATTGGATGTGACCCTGCCGGCATTATCGGAATTCAGGTTTATTGAAATCGAATTTAAAATATTCATGAAGGCGTCTTTAATGGTATCCATGAACCGGCTGTGAAAGGGCGCGCTCACGTTTAACGGTACAAAACGAAGGGCGGTTTCATCTCCAGCAGCCTGCATCAACCGCTCTTGGGCGATGGTCAGGCTGTCCGCCTGACCGCTGATCACGATCTGGTCCGATGAATTGATATTGGCAACGTCCATGGGGAGTCCTTCCAGTGTGCTGCGGATCATGACGACATTGAGATCTTTTCCGATTACAGCCGCCATCGCGCCGGTTCCGGGCGGCGTTGCTTTCTGCATCAGCCGTCCCCTGCTTTGAACAGCTTTTACAGCTTCTGCAAACGGCATGGCATCCGCTGCAACCAGGGCGGTATATTCTCCGAGGCTGTGGCCGCCGAAAAAGTCCGGCGCGAACCCATACAGGCGCTGAAGCCCGCGATACATGGCGACCTCTGTGGTCAGGATGCATGGCTGGGCGTACTCGGTCAGGTTTAGCTTTTCATCCTCTCCAAAGCACAATGCCGCCACGTCCCATCCGAGATTTTGAGATGCCTCTTCATACGTTTCTTTGCATGCGCGGACATTGTCGTAAAAATCCTTTCCCATTCCGGGGCGCTGGGTTCCCTGACCGGGAAAAACGACCGCTGTTGAGTCTTTTTCCATCATGGCCTCCTTTCCATGTGCATCAGAGTCTTGATTGATTGGTGTTTCATCTTTTCCGTTTTCATGAAAAAGTTTCAGATCCGTGTTTTTTTTTGTTGAAGTAAAAATATTAATATTGAAGCTCGATTTACAATACCTTAATATCAAGTATTATAATGTAATACTTGCCGTATTAAACTGATGTGGGTCTGTATCTCAATAAGTCAAAGAGGAGTCTGCCCATGAGCCAAACCGCGCAATTATTAAACGCGCTGAAAAAATGCCTCAAAATTAAAGGCATTACGTATCATCAGCTTGCCCGGAAACTGCACCTCAGCGAAGCAAGCGTTAAACGACTGTTTTCAAACCGGACCTTTTCATTGAAGCGGTTGGAGGAGATCTGCGCTTTGCTGGATTTAAATTTTTATGATCTGGCGAAGATCAGTTTGGACGGGGAGAATATTCCAAGCATGCTGACGCTGGACCAGGAGGAAGTTTTATCTGAAAAACCCAAATTATTCGTCTTTTTTTTTCTGCTGTTAAATGGCCGGGAGCCCGACAGCATTATAAAAGACTATAAGATAACGGAAAAAGAATCTTTAAAATTTCTTTTCGAGCTGGACAAGTTAAAACTCATTGAACTCTATCCGGACAACAGAATCCGGCTTCTTACTCAGAAAAATATTACGTGGCGCAAGGACGGCCCCATTGCTTCAAAATACGACAGCCAGATTAAAAAAGAATTTTTAAACGCGCCGTTTGATCGGGCGGAGGAACGGTTGCGGTTTGAATTCGGAAAGCTTTCAGACGGGTCGCAGTCGGTTATTCTCAAGAAAATAGATCTGCTGTTTAAGGAATATTATGAATTAACTGAGATAGACAAGACGCTTCCTTTAGATATCATTCATAACACCGGCCTGATGATAGCTTTCAGGCCCTGGATTTTTTCCTTGATTGAGAGCATAAAAAAATAAAGGCCGCCACAGGAAAAAACTCCCGGCGATCATGAATACCCTGGAGCCCGATTCATGCTTATTTTTTCTTGTATGTTCCCATAAGCTCTGTCTGGGCGAGCACATGCCCCTCCATGGCCTTCAGGACTGCATTTTTTTTGACCCCTGACTCAAGCATGAGCAGGGTATCCAGGGCGTAGAGCTTGAAAAAGTAACGGTGAGTGCCCCAGGGCGGACAGGGGCCACCATAGCCGAAGTCGCCGAAGCTGCTCCTGCCCTGGATGCCGCCCGGTTCGGGTTTTTCGGTTTTCA
>JALOPH010000054.1 GCA_025453995.1 Desulfobacterales bacterium | reverse complement strand
CCAGAAACGGCGCGGTTGAATAAAACCTTGAGGATTCGTTCATTAAAATCGTCTGCCCCTGAAGCCGGATAATGCTCACAAGCACGATGGCAATCACCGCAACAGAGACCATGACTTCAAGAAGCGTAAAACCGGCTGTGGGTCTGATTTTCATCTTCAGGGAAGTCTCAAAACTCAATGTAGCGGTCATGTATTTTCACTTCAGATAAAAATGGTTCAATGACATAAGAATGCCTGTTATTATCATTGTCTCTGGTATGAATGACGGCTTTATCGGAATAGCCTTTGGGATAAAAATATATTTCCGCAATTCCAGAACTTTTTTGTTCCATGCCCGGAAATTCGACATCCAGCAGTTGAATCCCTTCCGGCAGTTTGTATTGATTCTCCTTGGGGGCGGTTTCTATGGTTTCAGCATCAACGACACCACCGGTCCACATCATATTATTGTCCAAATCCACATATAGGGTAAGTTGAGTGGCATCCTGCTGAGCTTGTTCCTTCAGCGACTTGACGGTAAAGAGAATCCAGGTTGAAAGATTGCGATCGTCGTCGGAAAAAATGTCAATATCCAGACGGGGAATGGCAAAGAACAACAAAATGCTGATCAATGCCATGACCACGACCAGTTCTATTAAGGTAAACGCGTGATTATTTGAAAAAGTTTTTTTTAAGGGATTCAATAATGGCAGTTTTGGGATTTTCAACGGATTTATATGATCATATATATTTATTGAATAATCTGGTCATTCTGATTCCCAGCTGTTGATGTCCTTGTTGTCCCCGTCGCCTCCCGGCTCACCGTCTAAACCATAGGATATGATATCATAATCCCCGTGAGTCCCGGGACTCAGATACACAAAATCATTCCCCCAGGGATCTTTGGGGACCTTGCCTTTTTCAAGGTAGCCGCCTTCCCGCCAGTTTTTTGCCAGTTTGCCGGAATCCGGCGATGAAATAAGCGCCTCAAGACCCTGCTCCGTGGTGGGATACGAACCATTATCCAATTTATATAATTTCAGCGCTGTTTCCAAACCCTGGATATCCACTTTGGCTTTGACCTGTTTGGCCTGTTCCGGTCGCCCCATAATTTTTGGCGCCACCCAGACGGCCAGAATGCTCAGGATAACGATAACAACCATCAATTCAATCAGCGTAAACCCTCTGCTATCATTGTTTAAAGCCAAGGTGTTTTTATTCATGATCCTTTCCCTGTGTGTGTTTTTTGACGTGGAAATAATAAAAAATAAATGATATGCAGTATTTTCAGCATCTGTCTATCGAATCTATATTGAATTATCAAGATTTTTTGTGATTTTCAGTTGAACCTGAAAAAAAGAAAGGCCCCTGAATCATGTCAGAAAATAAATCACTATCCATTCTGGATCTGCCTGAAATTATTAATTTTCTTTTTTTCCCCCGCAAGGAAACTCCTTGGGGCTTTCCTGAACATGCGGAACCATTCGACGTGACGACCCGTGACGGCGTCAGAATCAACGCCCGTTTTTATTTGAGCGCTCCGGATAACCCGCATATTCTCTTTTTCCATGGCAACGGCGAGATCGCCCAGGATTATGATGACATCGGCCGGATTTTCCAACAATTCAATATCAGCTTCTTGGCGGCCGACTATCGCGGGTACGGGAGAAGCGAGGGCTCTCCTTCTGTCACATCAATGATGAGTGACGCGCACGAATTCCTGGCGTCCCTGAATGAATGGCTCAAACAAAAGAGCCGAAAAGGAAGTTTATGGGCGATGGGTCGTTCATTGGGGAGTGCCCCTGCCCTTGAGCTGGCGGCTTCATATCCTGAAAAATTCAAGGGATTGATTGTTGAAAGCGGATTTGCTGAAACAATACCTCTCTTAAAACGGCTCGGCATAAATACAGGCGCTCTTGAGTCCCAAAAGGTTCAGGTTTTTTCAAATGCTGCAAAAATAAGACTTTTTTCCGGACCGACCCTGATCATTCATGCCCAATATGATCAAATCATCCCCTTCAGACACGGGGAAGAGCTTTATCGCAGCTCGACCGCTAAAATCAAAAAAATTCATATGGTTCCCGATGCAGACCACAACACCATTCTGATGAAAGCCGGCATTGGATATTTTGAACTGATCAAAGACTTCATCGCCCATGACGGTGATGCTTGAAATGCAAGGTTTTAAACTCGGACATTATTCTTGACAATTTTACGGATATAAAGACAATTTCAACACACCATGATAATCGCTAAAGGAATGGAAGAATCAATTTGCTGAGCAAAACACACTTTACGCCCGGTTCCCATAACATAAAAACCGGCTTTGAAGCAATCCACGAGGCCATCCTCAACATTGTTTCACCTGTATGCATTGTGGAAATTGACGGGGCATCCGGAGTTTCCATTGCAGGGAACATAGGTTTTGGCAATGAAATATCTGCATCATCAGAAGGAGCAAAA
The DNA here is from genome assembly GCA_025453995.1 of Desulfobacterales bacterium. Taxonomy (GTDB): domain Bacteria; phylum Desulfobacterota; class Desulfobacteria; order Desulfobacterales; family Desulfosalsimonadaceae; genus JALOPH01. The sequence goes on along the minus strand of JALOPH010000054.1, from coordinate 13,758 downwards.
CTGCTTGCCTTTGCCCACCCTCTGCACCCGCAGAACCTCGGCAGCTCTTTATTCAAAAAAAGTCACCACATAAAATACGCATATGTCGTAGGCGATATGGCCCAGGGGATTTCATCAATCAGACTGATAAAATCAGCGGCTGCCGGGGGCATGATCGGGTTTTTCGGTTCCGCCGGCCTAAAACCCTCTGAATTGGAGAAAACCCTTTCCCGGCTTCAATCTGAAATGAACGGCATGCCCTTTGGCGTCAATCTGATTCATTCAATGGGTTCTCCCCTTCGGGAATATCAATTGATCGAACTTTTTCTAAAATACAATATCCATACCATCAGCGCGTCGGGTTATCTCAGGATCACAGCTCCGCTTGTTTACTTTCGATTAAAAGGGATTCACCAGCTTCCCGATGGGACGATTGTATGCCCGAACCGCATCATGGCCAAAGTCTCGCGATTGGAAATTGCCGCGCAGTTCTTATCTCCGCCGGCGGAAAAAGTTGTCCGTCAACTGACGGATCAAAAAATGATATCCGAATCCGAAGCCCGTCTTGCAAAACACATCCCCCTGGCCGATGGCCTGACCGTTGAAGCGGATTCGGCCGGTCATACGGACAACCGTCCGGCCTTATCGCTCTTCCCCTCTATGATGAACTTGCGCAATGAATTCAGCCGGCAGCATGATTACCCTGTTCCACCCTGCATCGGTTTAGCCGGCGGCATCGGCACACCCACTGCGGCAGCTGCTGCGTTTGCAATGGGCGCGGATTATATTCTGACCGGTTCCATCAATCAGGCCTGTATTGAATCCGGCACATCCGACATTGTTCGCAAACTGCTTTCAAATGCATCACAGACCGACATGGCCATGGCGCCTGCTGCCGACATGTTTGAACGCGGCATCCGTGTCCAGGTATTAAAGCATGGCACCATGTTTCCCCATAGAGCTTCAAAACTCTATGACCTGTATCGACAATACGATAGCTTTGACCAGATACCTCAATCCCTTCGTCAGGAAGTTGAAGAAAGAATGCTTCAAACCACCTATGAACAGGAATGGAGCCAGACCCGAAAATTCTTTGCAGACTATGATCCGGAAATGCTCATCCGCGCTGAGAATGAGCCAAAATTTAAAATGGCTCTGGTTTTCAGGTCGTATCTGGGGAAATCTTCTCGATGGGCGATCCAGGGTGAGCCATCCAGAAAAAATGACTACCAGATTTGGTGCGGCCCTTCCATGGGCGCTTTTAACGACTGGGCAAGAGGTTCTTTCCTGGAAAAGCCTGAAAATCGATCGGTCGAAACCCTGGCCATGAATCTTCTCTATGGCGCCTGTGTTGCCTTGCGGCGTCAGGCAATTATCGCTTCCGGTGTGTTTCTGCCGCCGGATGTCGGAAATTATCGTCCGTTAAGCCTGAAAGAAATTCAAACGAGACTAAAATAAATTAATAATATAATAAATTAGTTAAAATGTTTTATTAAAATTAAACTTTATGATAAATGAGTCCGAGCGACCAAAGGAAATAATGGTGTTATCCAATCAATCCATACCTGACGGACATAAACCACTATGCAAAAAACCTTAAATTCTCATACGGATGCGCCTGACTGGATCAACGCCCCGGAAATTATTGCATTATCTTCCCGCAGCCGGATTGATCTCAAAAAACAGCTCTCTGAACTCAAAAATGCGGCCATTGATAATCCGAATAACCTGGAATCAGTTTACTTAGCAGAAAAAATCAGGCTTACTTTTAACGTGAATGATCCATGCAGATTGCTGATTACCATAGAATCAAAAGAGGTTGCCATTGAAGTCATAGATGCTGCCGTCAATGGTCTCGATCTTCACCCGGAAAAAAACTGGTCTGAAAAATCTATTTTTTATGGAGAAAATCCGGACTGCGGCAGGCTGGCGTTTGTGTTTCCAGGCCAGGGAAGCCAGTATGTGGGCATGGGCAAAGATTTGATCCATTGTTTCCCCGAAGGAAAAGTCGCATTGGCACAGGCCGATGCTGTATTTAAAGGACTCGGTGAGTTAAGCAAATATATTTATCCGGATTCTGCGGAGCCAGAAGAAAAAGGGGGTTCCCCTGAAGACCGCTTGAGAGCCACAGATATTGCACAACCGGCCATTGGCGCAATTTCAATCGCCATGATCAAAATACTCGAAAGATTTGGGGTCAAACCCGAGGCTGCCTGCGGACACAGCTATGGAGAATTGACCGCGCTGTTTTCATCAGGCTGCTTCGATCAGAAACATTTTATTGAATTATCGGCAGCCAGGGGAAAATTCATGGCCCAGGCAGGAAAAGGAAAAGACAGCGGCGCCATGATGGCTGTTAAGGCGCCATTGGAACAGATTTCGGAAATGCTCAACTCAGATGAAACAGGAGTTGTTCTTGCGAACAAAAACAGTCCGGACCAGGGAGTTCTGTCCGGGCCCACGAAAGAGATAATAAAGCTTAAAAATCTTTTTAAGGAACACAAGATTCGGACAACGCCGCTTCCGGTATCCGCGGCATTTCATTCCAGCCTGGTCAGCGATGCAGCCGGACCGTTTCAGCAGACCCTTGAAAGGTTTGTCTTCCACCCTTTCGGCATGCCGGTCTACTCCAACACCACGGGCGCGCGCTACCCGGATGCCCCCCTGGAAGCGAAAGCATTGCTTGGCCGCCACCTGGTCAATCCGGTCAATTTTGTGGATGAAATTGAGCATATGCATCAAGATGGGTGCCGCGTGTTTGTTGAAGTTGGACCCAAATCTGTTCTGACCGGGCTGATCAAATCCATTCTGGATGGCAAAGATTTTTTCGCCATTTCCATTGACCAAACATCCGGAAGACGTTCGGGTTTGGCTGACCTGGCCAAAGCCTTGTGTCATCTTGCTTCCATCGGGTATCCGGTAGATCTGGCCCGGTGGCTGGAAAACTAACTTGCCGCTGAAACTTTCTTTCCGCAATACGGGCAGAAGAGGATATTCTCCATCGGCAGGGGCTTGCTGCACTTCCCGCATAAGCTGGGGGCCGGTCCAAGTTCCACCAGCAGCTCGCCTTCCTGAACCGCTACCATTTTCCGGTTCTGTTTGTAGTCAGCGGATTTCAATACCCGCCTCACTACGCCGTCCATAGGTGAAACAACGGCTTTTTCCTGTTTCATGATGGAGACGTTGAATAACTCCTCTCCCTGCCGTACGTAATCCCCCGCTGCCACATACATGACCCAGAGATCGCCGTTGCTTGGGGAACCGACATGAAACTTATTTTTAGGGTCCGCCATTTCGATTGAACCGCTTTCCATGGTCTCTGGCTCCCGCACCTTGACCTGGAAATTGATCATTTCGGAATCAAGCAGGTATCTCACGGTGCTAAGACCGCTTTTACGGGGTTCGGTAATATCAAGAATCATCATTTTATGGGGCTTGCCTTTTTTATCGATAAACTCGATCTCTTTTTTCCGCTCAAGCCCCTCAAACCAGACATCCAAAGGTATCTGATTCGGATCTCCGTACTGTTTCTGAAACTCGATTGTTTTAACTGCATCTCCCGGATGATTCAGATACATGATCAGTTCTTCTTCAGTGGGATGTCGCTTGATCAGCTTGACCAGAGATTCCCTTTCCCTGTCAATATCCACATCCTCGATCAAATCCAACGGCGACGCTTCGGTCCTGGCGCCTAAAGCCTTCTGATAATCCGCCCCGAAGGCGCTCTGGTATACCCAGTCCGGAGGAAATCCCAGGGGCAGCCTGCCGTATTTTCCAAGAAGCAGATCCCGGAATGCGTCATTGCTGTCCTGGTAGAGCTTCAACCGGTCAGCGCGCGCATCAGGGGATAGTTGTTTTTCCGGGGTCGAGGCAACGGTTTCAAGAATATCAAGCAGATGCCGGACATGATGCTCTCCGCCACGCTTATAAGCGCCGGTTACGGCGAGAAAAGCCGTATTCCATGTAATCTGAGAGCCTGGCGTGACGTCATGATACCGGATAATTTTGCGGGTTCCCGCAAGGAATCGAAGCATATACGGCAGGAGGCGGATATACCCCTGCTTCAAGGCCCCTTCCTGGGACGAAGACGTTGCGCCGCCGGGCATACCGTGCTCTATGACGTCATAATCAATCCCTCTGAAATACGGCGCGCAATACCTGTCATAATAGGGCATGATCTGTTTGAGAACGAAATTGCAATCCCGGATCATCTCCCTGTTCAGATTGGTCTTCAACCCCAGTTCTTCTTCAATATAGGCGGCGGTTGACAGAACTTCCCCCTGACCATACCACCGGACGGCCGCGCCGATGGCCGTATCCACGATATGGGCCCCTGCCTGGGCCGCAGCCCCGACCGATGGTACAAAAAGACCATCCGTATAATGACGGTGATAATGAAGGATGAGATCCGGATACTTTTTTCTCAGCGTCTCGACCAACTGTCTAATAAACCGGGGCGGACATACGCCGGCCATGTCTTTTAATCCGAGTATGATCAACCCGGCGGCCTTTTTCTTGCTTACGCCGGCCACATCGGCCACCATTTTCAATATGTCATCCGTGACAGCAAGATAATGCTTAACATCAAACCCCTTGGCATAGGAAAGGGAAATCGCTGGTTCGAAAATATTGGCTCTTGAATTCAAAACGATTTCAGCAAAAGGCCGCATATTTTCAATATGATTAAGAAAATCAAAACACCGTACCACGTCATAATGCTTGCAGATCATTTCTCCGGTTCTTTCCATGACAGATCTGGATTGGGGACGATACCCCAGCACATTGGTTGACCGGATGAGTATCTGTTTTAATGAGTGGGGTGCAAAATTGTTCCATTCCGCGGCTTCAGTAAACGGATAAGTCATGTTGGCCAACATGGCCACATGAAAATGCGCGCCACCGCCGTTTTCCAATGAAAAAAAACCGCAGCCATCCAGGTAAGGCCCGATGATTCGGTCCTCTGCCAGACGGAACCGGTTCCCGCTGTTGGATTGAGTGATATCACGGGTGGTGGTGTCGGTAAAATGAACAAGGCCGCTGTCGCGGACATAATCCAAAACAGCCTGCCTGTTTCCGCGCGGATATTTGTATTTTGAATCAAGGGGTTTTAATTGAGGCAAGGCAAGATCAAGCCGGCCCAAGCGCTTATCAAAGATCCCCCGGTATTCTTCCAGATCAACAAAAGGGTTATATCCCCTTGCCGATATTTCCGCCACAAGACGTGAAAGTCGCAGCTCTCCGGGTTCCTGATCAATATAACACATAAGCTCAGGCGCTTTTTGGATAAAACGGGTGGTGTAATCACCGGAAATAAATTGGGGATGCTTGACAATCTGCTTGTGGAATTGAATGGTGGTCTTCACCCCGCTGACCATGTATTCACGAAGCGCTCGCTGCATGAGTTTGACAATCTTGATCCAGCTGTTGCCGTAGGTAATAAGCAGGGCGGCGGCGGAATCGTATTGAGAGGGAAAAACATATCCTTCACTCACGCATGAATCCAGCCGAACGCCTTGACCGCCCGGAGAAATATACCGGGTGATCATTCCGGAATTGGGCGCGAAGTTGTTCTGGGGGTCCTCGCAATTGATGCGCACCTGCATGGCGTGCTGGAAAGGAATGGTGTTTTTCTCATTAAAGCGAAGCTCAGCGCCAAAGGCAACGGCAATCTGTTCTTCGACAAGATCAATCCCGTAACGGCATTCGGTGATGCCATGCTCCACCTGGAGGCGGGTATTGACTTCTATTAAATAAGGATTGGCATCCTCATCCAGCAGAAATTCGACGGTGGCCAAGGAATAATATCCGGTGGCTCGTACAAGCTTGATGGAATATTCTTTCAGAGAATTCCGCAGCGACGGCGTCATTTTCGACCAGGGAGACGGGGTGATTTCAACGAGCTTCTGATGATTCCGCTGGACCGTGCAATCCCGTTCGTCAAAAGCAAACACATTGCCGTACTGGTCTGCGATCACCTGTATTTCTATGTGACGGACAGAGGTCAGAAGTTTTTCAACATAAAGACGCGGGTTGCCGAACGACGCTTCGGCCATTACCGAAGCCTTGGCATAGGCTCTTTCCAGTTGATCAACGGAATAGACTTCATAAATCCCTCTGCCGCCGCCGCCCCCTTCAGCTTTCAACATGATGGGATAACCTATTTCGCGGGCGATTTCCATCGCCTCGGGAACAGTGACCGCATTCTCGGAGCCGGGCACCACGGGGATTTTCAGCGCTTTTGCAAGATTCCTCACTTCAACTTTATTGCCCAATGTCTTCATTGGCCCGGCCGGCGGACCAATAAACGTGATGCCGGCCCTTTCGCATTTGGCAGGGAAGTTGTCGTTTTCAGCGATAAACCCCCATCCCGGATGAATCCCTATAATTCCTCTTTCCCTGGATTTTTTTATAATCAAATCCAGATCCAGATATGCGTTGGGATCCTCACCCAGCAGCAGAAGTTCGTGGGCCGCTTGTGTGGAAGGAGATGTTTTGTCCACGTCCGTGGCTGCCATGATCGAAACGGCCTCCAGTCGTTCGGATATGGAACGGCTGATGCGACGGGCCGGGATTCCCCGATTGGCAATTAATATCGGCTTGCCTTCGATTTCTTTTTGAACTTGTTCAAACTTTTTTTTCAACTGCGCCTCTTTTCAAATTTAAATAGACTTTTTAATTTTTTATTTCATTTACCGTCAGCGTGAAAAAAATAATATATTTATGCAGGGATGATGCTTCCGGCATAAACGACCTTTTCACTGGTGTCAGTCTTAACGACCAGACCGCCCTGACTGGAAATTCCTGAGATAACCGCCTCAAACGGATCCTGATCGACAATTTTAACCAGAACCTTTTCTCCCACCCAGGCGAGATAAAGTTTTAATGCGTTGATAAACTCATCGGGCGAAACAGATCCGGTTAACTGATCAAAATACCTGCGGCCTTTTTCAGCGATTTCCATCCATAAAGACAAAGGGGTGGAATTTATACCTTCATCCCGCAAATTGGTCGCTGAAACTGCAAAATCATTTCTTAACTGCGATGATTCCGGAGAAAACGCAAGATTGATGCCAATGCCGACCACAAGCTGGCCGTTTCTGGCTTCGGTCAGGATGCCTCCGATTTTCTTGTTATTGACCAGAAGGTCATTGGGCCATTTAATCCGGACGGGCAGACCGTATTTTTCAGAAATAATCCTTGCCAGCAGGTATCCGGCAATCAGGGAAGCAAAATTCAGCCAGCGGTCATCTAAATCTTTTGTACTGGATGGGTGAGGCAATCGCCATGCGGCATGAATATTTCCGGCAGGCGACATCCAGATGCGTTGGTGCTGGCCTCTTCCGGCAGTCTGCTCAACGGCAAGAATGGAATCCCAAACCTTAAAATTTTCCTCTGAGATAAAAAGCCATGCCACATCCATGCTCGAGGTGCAGGAGCCGCAGATGACGACCGAGTGATCCATTTTGATGACATCAGATTCGAAAATGACGTCGCCGGTCTTTGGATTCAATTTATGTTGGCTGATCATTTTCCAGGAACTGAAGCGTTTTGCATCCAGATTCCATTGAGGCCCACAAGCGGCAAGACGATCGGGATCGATGGCATCAAAGAAGCCAGCTCTTGCAAAATTTAAAATGATCGCACGCCCATCAGGCATTTTATCTATCTCAATTTATTCCGAAACGAATACTCTTGCTTGTAAATCGATATTCTGTAATGCTGCACATAAAGTTAAAATTTTTACAGGCATCATAATTGAAGTGTCAAGAAAAATTCAAAAACAATTAAAAGATGAAATTCAAAAGAGAATTAACGTAATGATTGATAAAATAATAAATCATATCAAGACGTTTAAAATGACTCCTGCAACCATTCTGATTTTATCTTATGTATTTATAGCTTATACCACAGGCGCCGCTATGGGAAAAAAGGATGTTATCCCTTTGCCACAGCCGGATACCATTGGCGCAATGACTTTGGAACAAACATTATTGCAGCGCCGCTCGATACGGAATTTTAAGGATGCAACTTTATCGTTGAAACAAATTTCACAATTGCTCTGGTCTGTCCAGGGGATAACCGATATAACAGGTTACCGGACGGCTCCTTCGGCCGGCGCGCTTTACCCCATTGAAGTCTATGTGATCGCAGGTAAAGTGAATGAATTATCGCCTGGAATTTATAAATATCTTCCCGAAAAACATGAAATCAAAATCATCAAAACCGGCGATTTCCGAAATGACCTGTATGCTGCTGCGCTCAATCAAAGCCCCATACTTCAAGCGCCGACAACGATTCTATTCAGCGGTATTTTTAAACGCATCACCGGAAAATACGGCAAGCGCGGCATTCAATACGCTTTTATTGAAGCAGGACATGCGGGTCAGAACCTTCTTCTTGAATCAATATCCTTGGGGCTCGGAACGGTCCCCATCGGCGCATTTGATGATGCGGATGTCAGCCGCATCCTGGGCTTTAACGAGGATGAAACTCCCATGTATCTCTTTCCTGTGGGGATACCGCAAAAACCTTAAAACGAAAAAAAGAGAAGACTTCGGATTTCAGCTATGCCGGGCCCAGATCCCGCCTTTGCTAAGATAATCGGATATGCCGCTTTCAGTGGATATTCCGGCGCCGGTGAAGATGATGTTTTTACCGCCGGAAACGATCTCTATTGCTATTGTATCAATTGGATCTGACATATATATTCTCTTTGAAATTTTGTTAAATCTGCCGGCGAAACGACAACATGATTAATTCGGTGGAATAGACTATGATTTGACGATATAAAAATTTAAAAATCTCAATTTAAGGAAACAACAATGACGTACCAAATCATCGACGCCTGGATTCAGCACCCGACCAAACGATTCATCTCCCATCCCATGTTTGAGACATTGCGGCGGTGGACGCGCCAGACCGGGGATATTCCGGATGTTCCGTTGGATTTTACCATTGCGGTCATGGATGAGGCCAAAATCGCCAAAAGCCTCACCTGCGCGTGGAGCGCGCCATACGGAGACTTAATCAGCAATGATGAAGTGGCGGATTTTGTTCGTCAGTCCCCGGAGCGATTAGTCGGCATTGCGTCGGTCAACTTGTACCGTCCCATGGATGCGGTCCGGGAACTGCGGAGATGCGTAAAAAAATTAGGGTTCAAGGGTTTTAGAATACTTCCCTGGCTCTGGAACCTTCCGCCGGATGATCGCAGATATTACCCGGTTTTTTCCGAATGCGTTGAACTCAATATACCTTTTTGCCTCCAGGTCGGCCATACCGGCCCCCTATGCCCATCCGAACCCGGCCGGCCTATCCCCTATCTAGATAATGTCGCACTGGAATTCCCGGAATTGAAAATTGTGGGCGGCCACATCGGGTTTCCCTGGACCCTTGAAATGATATCCCTGGCCACAAAATACGAAAATGTCTATATCGACACATCTGCGTACAAGTCCAGGCGCTTCCCTGCAGAACTCATCCATTTCATGAAGACCAACGGCAAGAAAAAAGTGCTGTTTGCCAGCAATTATCCGATGATAACTCCCGGACAGTGTCTGAAAGACCTGGATTCATTGGAGCTGGATGAAGAAACAAAAAGATTTTTTTTGTATGAAAACGCCAAGCGTGTATTTGGATTATGATATAAATCCGCATCAAAGAACCTATCCGAATTCATCATACATGATCATCTCCTTTGCCACGCCGAGATCATCGAGCATTTTTTTCATGGCGGCAATCATCAGTGGCGGACCGCAAAGGTAATATTCAATCTCCGAGGGGTCTTCATGGGTATTGAGATAGTTATCATGCAGGCATTGATGAATATTTCCAACCATTCCTTCCCAATGATCCTCAGGCTCTGGTTTGGATAAAGCGATATGGAAGGAAAAATTATCGTTTTCTTTTTCCAGTCTGCGGAATTCATCTTCATAAAACATTTCGCTTTTGGATCTCGCGCCATACCAGTAGGTTGTTTTCCGTTTTGTTTTAACAGTGTCTAATTGATGAAGTATGTGGCATCGCATGGGCGCCATGCCTGCGCCCCCCCCCACAAAACACATCTCCCTGTCAGTGTCCTTTACAAAAAAATCACCATATGGTCCGCTCAATGTCACCTGGTCACCGGGCTTTAATGAAAAAATATAGGATGAACCGATCCCCGGAAGGGCCTCGGGGACTTCTTCGGGCGGGGTTGCAATGCGGACCGTCAGTCTTAATAATTTGTTTTCAGAAGGCGGATTAGCCAGTGAATAGGCGCGGTAAACAGGTTCTTCCGATTCGGCCTTCAGGCTGAACAGATCGAATTTTTCCCAGCATGCCCTGAATCGATCAGCCACATTGAATTGCGAATAGGAGAGACCGTGATATTCAGGAATATCAATCTGAATATACGCGCCGGCCGTAAACGTCAATGTTTCATTATTGTCGAGTTTAAATATAATTTCTTTGATGAACGTGGCCACATTCTCATTGGAAACTACGGTAGCGTGATACAGTTTGATGGAAAAAATTTCCGCAGGAACGCGGATAGTCAGATCCTCCCTTATTTTCAACTGGCATGCCAGCCGAACCTGATCCTTTTTTTCTCTGCGGGACAGGTGGGGTATTTCAGTGGGAAGAATCTCACCTCCCCCGTCCAAGACCTGACAACGGCATTGGCCGCAGGACCCGCTTCCGCCGCAGGCCGAAGGCAGATATATTTTTTTGTTTACAAGTGCCGACAGAAGGGTTGACCCGGTAGAAACGGTTATACTTTTTCCGGGATCATCATTGATCATGATGCTGCAATCTTCTTTTCGAACAACAGTTGCTTCAACTAAAAGGAGAATGCACACAAGAAGCAGTATCACCGTCGAAAAAACAGTCAGACTGACAATGTATATCAAGGATTACACCCGGTCATTTTATAATTGATAGATTGATAAAAACATAATGAAATCATCATTAAACGGTCATACCGGAAAAGAGCATAAAAGCCATTGCCATCAGTCCGGTAACGATCATTGTCAGTCCATATCCTGCAAGACCATACGGGGCATCGGCATACCTGAGCTTAATGCGTATGGCAGCCATGGTGACAATGGCCATCATCCATCCGATCCCTGAACCGAAGCCATATACAATGGATTCAATAAAGCTTTGATTGCGTTCAACCATAAACAGGGATGCACCCAGAATCGCGCAGTTGACAGAAATCAGGGGCAGGAACACGCCCAGCGCCGCATAAAGGGCGGAAGAAAACCGGTCGATGACCATTTCAATGGCCTGAACCACTGCTGCGATCACGGCGATAAAGAGGATGAATTTTAAAAAACTCAAATCCATGCCGGACAGGCCTGCCCATGTGAGCGCCCCGGGAGCCAACAGATAATGATACATCAACCAATTGATAGGGGTTGTGATGCCCAAAACAAAAACAACAGCAAACCCAAGACCGATGGCTGTATTGATATTTTTTGATATGGCAACAAACGAGCACATACCAAGAAAATAAGCCAGCAGGATGTTCCCCGCAAAAATTGAATTCAAAAAAAGATCAAACAAATCGCCGACCATGGATTTCTAATCTTTCCTTGCAGAAACTGATTTTTGAAGCCATACCAGCAGGCCGATGATAATAAACGCGGCAGGTGCCAGCAACATGAATCCCGAATCCTCATAACCGGCGACATAGATCGATTTCGGTATCACCTGAATGCCGAACACTTTGCCTGATCCCAGAAATTCCCTGAAAAAAGAGACCAGGATCAAAACAAATCCGTATCCGAATCCGTTTCCTACGCCATCCAGCCAGGCCAGATGGGGGGGGTTGGACAGCGCAAAAGCTTCGGTTCTTCCCAAAACAATGCAGTTGGTGATAATGAGTCCCACAAATACTGAAAGCTGTTTGCTGATATCATAAAAAAAAGCCCTCAGGAATTCATCAATAATGATCACAAGAGTGGATACGATGGCCAATTCGACAATGATGCGAATATTTGCGGGTATCCATTTACGGATCAATGACACAACCAGACTGGATGTGGACACGACAAATGTCATTGAAAGCGCCATCACCAATGCAGTCTTCATTTGAACAGTAACTGCGAGCGCGGAGCAGATGCCAAGCATCTGAATATGGATGGGGTTGCTCTCCCAAAAGGGACGAACGATGGCTTTAAATGATTTATTTTTGCTTAATTTCATATTCGCACCATGGCGCTTGATCCTGAAGTCTGCAACGGATATTGTTCTGGCGGAATCGGATCGATACCGGTTCGTAAGCGGCCAGAGCCTCCTTTAACCCGAGACTGAGATATTTACCGGTAAGGGTCGCGCCGCTGATACCATCCACATAATTAACTCGGCTGTCTGCTGGCACTGAGGAATCGGTTTTTCCTTTTGCAACCGACACTGCTACGAAATCGCCGTGGGTATTTACTAATTTTTTCCCGACAAAATCATCCTGAAACCATTTTTTTTCAATTTCTCCGCCCAGTCCGGGCGTTTCAGAATGCTGATAGACTGAAAACCCGGCAATGGTTTCACCATCTTTTTTCACTGCCATATATCCAGAAATCGTCCCCCACAAACCCTTTGTCTGAATGGGCATAATATAAGCCTCTATACCGGTTTCATCACCCTTTAAAATATAAATGGGGAGTATGTGCTGCTCTTTTTCTGAGGCAGTGGCGGTATCGATGATCAGACCAGTCGGGTCAACATTTAACCGGATAATATTTTCTTGATATAACTGATTGATCTGCTGACGGGAATAAGATATTTGATCATCAATCAATCCTGCGGCTTTGAGAATATTTTTCTGCTGATCCATGCGGATATTGTCCTGCTGATAAGGTTTAAGTCCGCTTGATGCGGCAGTGAGCATCAAGCCGCAGGTCAGACACAGGACACCCGCAAAGCATATGGATTTAAATGCTTCAGACATTTGGAATCCTCTTTAACAAATGAAGCCGGACGCCGATAAAATCAAGAAGCGGGGCAAAAAGGTTCATGAATAAAATTGCCATCATTACCCCTTCAGGATAAGCGGGGTTGACGACACGGATCAAAACCGTCAAAACCCCGATAAAAAAACCATATATCCATTTGGCCCATTCAATTCCGGGAGCAGAGACTGGATCGGTGGCCATATACACCAAACCGAACGCAAAACCGCCGACCATCAGATGGTAAACAGGATTGATCCTAAACCAGGGCATGGACTCTGGCGTTGACAAAAAGTTTAGCACAAATCCGGTGAAAAGCAGGCCGATCAGGCCGCCGGCCATAATCCTGTAGCTGGCAATGCCTGTGACAATAAGAACAAATGCGCCGATTGAACAATATAAAATGGATGTTCCGGCAACCGTTCCGGGATATAATCCCCAGAAAAGCTTTGATAATGAATATCCGGATGCGTGAAGCGTTGCTTCTATGGTATCATGGGGCGGAACAATTGCGGTAATCGCCAAAGGTGTTGGATACGTTACTGCATCAATCCCCTGTGCAGGAGCGAGTGCGGATGCCACCCAAACGTCGCCGGACATTCTGGAGGGATAGGCGAAAAAAATAAATGCCCGTCCGGTCAACGCCGGGTTGAATATATTTCGGCCGGTTCCTCCGAACACTTCTTTTCCTATGACCACTCCGAAAGAAATCCCAACGGCCGCCTGCCATAAGGGAATCGTGGGTGGCAAAGTGAGGGGGAACAATAGTCCGGTCACCAAAAACCCCTCGCTGATGGGGTGTTTCCGAATGGATGCAAACAGTATTTCCCAGAAAAAACCTGCACCATAC
>JALOPH010000235.1 GCA_025453995.1 Desulfobacterales bacterium | reverse complement strand
CGCACCGCCGTCGGGCAGAAGCTGGAGGCGATTTTCCACAAACGCCGAATCAATGACTTCCCCCCGGGTGGACACGATGGCGGTTTTGGGCCCGGAGGTTCCCAGGTCGATGGCAAGGATATATTTATCTTTATGATCAGGCATCATATATTCCCTTCCCAAGAACTTGTCGTACTCAGTCTCGTGTTAACGAAGCGGTTCTCGTGCTCGTAATCGAAACGTTAAAATCGATTACGAGCACGAGTACGAGTACGAGTACGAGTACGAATTATAATATTACTCGCTGTAAAATACCGCGAATCAGGATCAAAAGCTTTTTTTCAAGTCCGTTGTTTTTGATGCATACCAAGAATTACCGAGAAGGACAACTCAGAAAATTATCTGATTGAATGCAGGAAGTTCGGCATAGCTGGTCTTACCGAAAAAAGAGGGGATAAAGTCCCCCTTTGCAAAGGGGGATTTGGGGGGATTTCACAATACCATGAGCGATGAATAGCGGGGGCAATTGCTATTTAGTGCCTGAACGGAATTCCGCGCTTCTCTTTCCTTTTAGGGCGAGAGGCTGGGTGAGGGGGTTGTGAAATCAATACATTACACCCTCACCCCAACCCTCTCCCTCAAGGGAGAGGGGGTTTTCGTTCAAGCACTATTTAAGCCGCTGTCTTAAAACCGATATATATTCGGACAAGGCACAATTTTAACCAGAAATAGCCGGCGATCAGGTAGTTGAATATACGGACGCCGGGCAGATCCATATCCAAACTTCCGGGTCCCTGGCTCCCGGAGGGTTCAACGCGGATCACCTTGCCTAAATAATGATTCCTGTCAATCTCAGAATCCGGAAGGTTGAGGGCATCCCCCTTGGCGACGAGATGTTTTTCCCTGATCCCGATCAGCCGGTGCAGCTTGAACGTATCATCCGCGCACCTGAAAAAAATGATGTCGCCCAATCGTAATTTTTCAACCGGGACCTTTGAAAGGGTCACATAGCTACCGGTTTTTAAAAAAGGGTTCATGCTCTTTCCCGTCACCCGCAGGCGCAGGTCATACCCGTCCCTGAGCAGGCTTGAAAAAAAATCCATCTTGGATGAATCAATATCCATATTTTCCGATTCGCGATTCAACATGTTAAACCGGGTCATTGATAAAGTCCTGCAGATGCCGGACAACGAACGCATCAGGAATAAAAGTCAATTCATACATGGGCAGAGCCCCGATAAGATCATTAAAAAATCCCATCATCAGGTCTACCTTTTCCCGGTCATACCAGGGGACAGAGACCACGGGCATCAGGCGGGGAATGGCTTGGGCAGGGCTCAGCTTCACGATGGAATTCTTTTCCCCTTTGCTTAAGAAAAAAATCCCTTTTAACGGCACGGATTCATTGACGGCATAGCCTGCCTCTCCCGGCCAGGGGGTGCCGTACATCAAATACTCATGGCCGATTTTGCGAACAGCAATGCGGTCGTCGCTTAAAAACGCGCTGCCGGTTGTTTCAACTATCAGGTTGGAAATCGTGCTTTTTCCGGCCCCGGATTTTCCGGCAAAAATCCAGCCTGAATCATTGACGCGCCACCCGGCTGAATGAATAATCATCCCGCCGATTCTTGCCAGATAATGCATCAGGATGATCTGGTCCAGGGGATAAGAGACCGGGTTATAAATCATCATCCCGCCATTGTGAGTTCTCTTCAGGTTCTGGCCGCAGAAAACCGTGCCATAAGAAAAATCCAGGTCAAACCGGACGGCCCAGATGGGAGCCGGTAACGATTGGGGGTGGTTCACAATCCAGTAGAAACAGGCATCCTTGAAAGCAGACCACACGCCGTCTGCTGAAAATAATTTGCTTCCCTTTTCAAATGCCGGGACAGGACTGGTGGAAATCTGAATTGTAATCCGGCGATCCGGTCCGGGCGCGTTTTTCTGGAAATAGAAATCATCAAATGCAGAGCCGACCTCCTTGATCTCCTGGCGCGAATCCTCGCCCTCAATCAGCATCTCCACCCCGGCGATCGCCTTGCGGATCATAGACGAACCTTCTTATGAGACACCTTGAATCAGGAACCGGTGTTTAGACAATTCTGTGTTGCACAACCGGGGCCGGGCAAGGTGGAGTTGGAAATGGTAACGGTCGTTGGTGTTTTACATCCGAGTGCCAGAACCTCATCCGCCGCCAGGTCAATAATATTAATTTCCGGCTTTTGATAAGGTTTCTTTTTGGGCGGCATTTCTTTGCTCATTGTTTACCCTCCGCGCCTGTTTTTAAAATGGCTGACCTGCGTTCCCGGCCGATGGCGCAAAGGTATTCGGACGGGGCCTGTTCACTGCCGGATTCGAGCTTGAAAAATCCGGGGCAATATCCGCACAGCATCTTTATATCACATTTTTCGCATAAAGCAGGGGCTTTTTTTCCCTGGTTGAATTTTTTAAATGCCTCACTCCGCCAGACATCCTCAAAATACCTTCCTGACAAATCATGGTTTTCACCCACAGTCATCAGGCATGGCAGCAGCCGGCCGGCCGCATTGATGTAAAACATGTTCAGGCCGGCCCCGCATATGTATAAATCAGTTGAACCGTCACGCTGGTTCATCCGGTGAAAAAAATCACACAATTCCTTTGCGCGTTTATGCCGGGCGAAATCTTTTGTTACCGCCTGTTCCGGGCTCACGCGAAATGTCAAGGGCGCCTGATCCCCATCCAGTCTCGGGGAAATCATGGCGTCAAATCGAAACGGAACATCCAGCTCCGCAGCCAAGGCTTCCATTTGTTCCAGCTCATGAATATTTAAATTCATCAGCATGGTTTTCAGGCTGAATCTAAAACCATGGTCCTTCAGGGCATAAATTCCCCGACGGCATTTTTCATAGGAGCCTGAAACCCTGGTAATTTTTTCATAGGTTTCCGCTGTCGCGCCATAAAGACTGACTTCAATGGACCGCGGCGGATACGCCTTAAACACCTCGATAACCGCATCGGAAATCCGGGTGGCATTGGTAAATACGGTAATCAGCAGCCCTTTTTTGCAGGCATAGGTGTAAATTTCCAGAAAATCCGGCCTCAGGATCGCCTCTCCGCCGGTAAACAACAGAAACAGGCAACCCGCGTCCGTTATCTGATCAATCAGCTCCATCCACCGGGCAGTGGACAATTCCGCATGCCCGCCGCCTCCCCGCAAACCGCTGTGCAGATAACAATGCACGCAATTTAAGTTGCACCGGGAAGTCAGTTCAATACACCCTGAAACAGGAATGCGGTTTACATTGACTTTTTTATAAAATCTTTCAAAAAAGGCCTGTGTATGGCTAACCGTATCCTGGCCGCACAACATTAAGCAATCTGTTCCTGGATGAGGCCCGATCCGGCTAACTGGTCGATAAATTCCATCAAGTCGCTTTCGGACCGGATTTGTTCCACTTCAAACTCGCCTGCGATGGCTTCTTTGATATCTCCTACCGTGTTTCCGCCCTCCATCATGGCCCAGACCAACGCGCCCATCTCATTGAGGGTGAATAACCGCTGCATATTGGCCAGATTGCCGGATACGGGAACAAGGATCGTTTCACCGGCAATCCTGCGCATCACCACATGCGCGGATGGCCGCCATATTTTTTCAGATGCGTCTGACAATTTATTCATATCAATCTTTTTGTTTGTCATTCCATGCCTTGATTGAAGGGGATGTTTATTAAAAGTCCCCCTTTGTAAAAGTACCCAAGCCCCCCTTTTCGAAAGGGGGGCTTAAGTTGATGGCATTGATTTGTTATTATTTAAGAATCAACGCCGGATCACCCATCAGGTTATAGAGATCCAGATGGTATAACTCCTTTCCCTGACTTTGATATTGCGTCTGCGAGCTGCGGATGGCATCCCCCAGCACCCTGTCTCCGCCGATCCATATGGCGCTGTAGAATCCCTTGCACAGCTCAACGGACCGGGCATTATAGGCATAACCGGACGGCGCCCACATGGCGACGGCCCCTGCGCCCGGCAGGAGCACCAGGGCTTCACTCAAACCATCCACCCCGGGAACCCCGAAACTTCCCGCCGCGCAGGTCATGGCGGTAAATACAGGAAGCAGCATGCCATTGTGCAACTGCGACAGATCATTGGTCGACAGCAGATTCTGGTTCCCGATCTGCTTCGGGCCGCCATGTCCGATAAAATTGACATAGGCCTGGCCGGCATTGATGGCCGCGACAAAGTTGGCGCGGGCGGTAGTTATCGGCAGGGTGTCCATGTACACCCGGTTCAGCAGATGATCATTCGGGAAAAGCCCGGCCAATGCCTCGCTGTCTGACGGGAAATTCCCGCCGGCATCCGGCGCATCGGCCGCCAGCACGGCCTGAGTGGTCCACTGGCCCGATGCAGCCTCATACCCCATGACCTTTTCAATATAGTCTGACAATTCATCAGAGCTGATGACTGGAATCCGGCCAAGAGCAAATTCCGGGATAAAATCATTTCCCGCCACATCCGAATATGGGAAATCCGTGACGCTCAATCCCTGCGGGGTGCCGGTTATCAGAGCCGGAACTATGGAATCCCCAAACCCCCTGCTGTCCAGATAGTCAATGGAACCATCGCCGGCCAGGAACACATATTTGGGGAGAACACGCCAACCGGTCTGCGCATAGGCCAGAAAATCCCGGATGGCCGCCGCGTCCTTCACGCCATAGGCAAACTCATCATAGATATCCTCGACATCCACGACCTTGCACACATGGCCCTGGGAAGCCCGGTAATCCGCAAGCGTCTGTGCCGCAGCCACCATGTCGCTGCGGGTGATGATCACGTAATCCGCTTTATTGGAACGAGCCTTCAGAGAAGACGCCTTATCCGCGATCAGGGCGCAGGGCTTGATTTTGTCCGGCGTCAGAGCCAGATAGCGGTCCGAAATATCGCCTGCGGCAAAGGCAACCTCAAAATCACCGCCCCCGGCCGTGGAAGGAACAATCGCGGCCTTTGTCAGCACCAGCGGATTTAAAGGCTTGGTTATGTCGAAAATACGAATATCCGTTGTATTGAACCCGTCCATGCGCAGGGTCTGATACCCGTTGTTCATGGCGCTCAGGTGGCTATCCAGGGCGGCATAGCTTCTCGGATAGACGATCTCAAAGTTATTGACATAGAAATAATTATACGGAACATCCGGGTTCTTGATGCCCGCGATTTGAACCTGGTTTTCCCCGTCATTTAACAGCGTTGCCGACACGTTCGCGGAAATCACCGCTTCATCGAATCCATTCCACAGCGCTTCTCCGACATCCACGCCATTAACTCGGACCACCGCATGGTGATCATCCCCGTTAAACGCATCGCTGGCGCCCTTCAGCCGGACCGTCAGCACGGCGGTGTCGGCATCCACGACCCCCGGCGTTGAAACAGGGAAGGTCAGCTGGTCATA
>JALOPH010000053.1 GCA_025453995.1 Desulfobacterales bacterium | reverse complement strand
ATACATTCACAGCCCATCATCATGTAACCGCTCACAACATCAGGTATTTATTTCAGATTGACATATAAGCCGATTTGTTAGATGCATCAAATCATGATGCGGAATTTTTTATCCTTTTTTCTTTCAATTATTTTTTTTTGCTCCTATGCGGCGACCGGAAAAAATCCTGAGATGTTTCATTAGATCAAATAAATTGATATTTAAATCTTGGGAAGGATCCTTCCCATCCAAGCGGCCATGAAAAACAGGGTTTTCGCTCCGAAACTCCATTAAAGAGGGATATGTTAATGCGGCAATTCACAAGAAGATCGTTTTTAACCATTTCCGCCATGACAGCCGCAGGCATTGCCCTAGACTGGAAGAAAATCTCTGCATGGGCCGCAAACATGGGTCCCAAACAGGATTATCCCACGGTCATTATCGGCGCCGGTCTAGGCGGTCTGTGCTGCGGCGCCTACCTGGCAAAGCAAGGTTTTCCGGTGACTGTTGTGGAACAGCATGATGTCCCCGGCGGATATGCCACTTCATTTGACAGGGCGTCCGGAAAATTCACATTCGAAGTGTCACTGCACGGGGTGACGGCTAAAAATAACGCTGTTGAGCGTATTTTAAAAAATCTCGGCGTTTATGACCGCTTGGAAATTGTGGAACTGCCAGAAGTTTATTGTTTAAAAACACCGGGCGGTGTCATCACGGTTCCACAAAAGGACCCGGAAGGGTATGTCCTCAACCTGGCATCTCTTTATCCAAAAGAGGAGGATGGGATCCGGGGGTTTGTCAATGAAATGATCGGGATTGCAGATGAGGCGGAGCTTCTGCATCAAAGGGGCGGAAAATTTTTCAAGCCCATATTTCCGCTTCAATACCGGAAAATGTGGAACGCGAGAAACAAGACACTGTCGGAGATGCTTGATGAATACGTCCAAACCCCTGCGCTCAAGGACGCCCTGTCCGGCCTTTGGGGATATTACGGCCTGCCGCCGTCAAAGCTTTCAGCCTTTTACTATTCAGTAGCCACCGGAGGGTATCTTAAAAACGGGTCATGTTACATCAGGCAGCGGTCACAGGACTTGAGCAATGCACTGGCGGATATGATTGAAGCGTCCGGCGGAAAAATCCATTATGGCAGGCAGGTAACCAAAATTCTCGTCAGGGATCAAGAAGTCAAGGGCGTTGAACTTGCCGGCGGGTCGGTTCTTCCCGCAAAGGGCGTGGTCAGCAACGCCTCGGCCATAAACACGTTTGAACAGATGCTCCCGCCGGACGCGGTTCCTGAAGACTATCTGGAAAAATTAAAAACCTATAAACCCAGCATTTCCTGCTTTATTGTCTGGCTTGGATTGAATCAAGAGATCAAGGATAAGGTTCCGTGTTGCGGATGCTATGTTTCATCGGCCTTGGGAGTTGAGAAAGGATACCAGGCTTGTATCAATGGAGATATTGAAAACGGGGCGTTCGGCGTATCGGTTTATGACAAGATATTTGAAGGATACTCGATTGCCGGGACTTCAACCCTGATGCTCCTTTTTTTGTGCGGATACGGGCCGTGGAAAAAATTTGAAGCTGATTATCAGGCAGGCAGGAAAGAAGCATATTATAAGGAAAAGGACAGGTGGACAGAGATACTGATCCGCCGCGCTGACGAGATGGTGATCCCCGGCCTGTCATCCATAATCGAAGAGAAGGAAGCCGCCACGCCGCTCACCAACCGGCGTTTTACAGGGAACACGGAAGGCGCCATTTACGGGTTTGAGCAGTCCATGGACAATGCTTACATGAACCGGATTTCCAATGAAACCCCCGTCAAGGGGTTGTACCTGGCGGGCGCCTGGGGAAATCCCGGCGGCGGTTACGAAGGGGTGATGCGAAGCGGGGAGATCACGTTTCAGATGCTGATGGAGTATTGGGGAGGGTAGCAGAATCTGTATAAATGTACTAAAATTGTGAATTTTATAAGAGAGTTTCAATGAACATCATCGAAACCATTCGCGCAAGAAAGAGCATCCGGGGGTTTAAACCCGATCCATTTGAAGCATCGGTCATCAGGGAAATCCTGCAGATCGCCGTCGCACCGTGCTTCAATGCAACCTGATATCTTTCCTGAAAAATTTGCCAACCACAACATCTGGGATGGTCGCCAAAACAAAAATAGTTGTCGGTCCTTATCGACAATCCTCGCTTTTGAAAATTTCTGCAATACTGTCGGTTTTTGTTGATAGTTCACTTTCGAGAAAATTCTTTTCGGTATATAAAAAACTTGCTTGTCAATTTTATGAAAATATTCATTCCTCGTTGTGCCCGCACCGGGAATGGGGGTTAGTCAATAAATTTTAAAATTAACGTTGACATTCAGACTAAATTTAGTTTTAATATAGTCCATACAATTGTTATAAAAAGGAGAACAAAATGAGATTATCAAATCAAATTAAGCCAATCAGTTATTTAAAAGCCCATGCAGCAGAAATAATTCGACATTTAGGTAAAAAAGGGGAACCTCTTATCATTACTCAGAATGGAGAAGCAAAAGTAGTGATTCAGGATATCAAGATGTATGAACAAATCCAAGAAACGATGGCGCTGCTCAAAATTTTGGCTCTTGGCAATAGTCAGATTGAGCAAGGAAAAGTGATTTTGGCCTCCGATGCCATAAAAAGATTGAGAAAGAATAAGGAAATAATCAGTGGCGTTTAAAGTTTTTCTTACCCAAGATGCCGCTGGTGATCTATGTGAAATTTACTCATATATCGCCGAGCATGACTCTTCGCACAAAGCCGAGTATGTGCTCGACCAAATCGAAAAAAAATTTATTAGTCTGAGTGAACTGCCAGAACGCGGCGTGTATCCTAAGGAGCTTCTTTCATTAGGGATTCGTGAATATAGAGAGATTTTTTTTAAACCATATCGGATCATTTATCGGATTTTAAATAAGACAGTATATGTTTACCTCATCGCTGATGGACGTCGCGATATGCAGATTTTGCTTCAACAAAGATTGTTACAATCATAAAATATCATCAAACTGGCATCCTTTTGATTAAGGTTGCTTACCACAAGGTAATCAACTCAACATCTCGCTCCCGGCGAACCATGCAATTAAATCAACCTATCATCTATCCTGAAAAATTGGCAACCACAAGATTTGGGAAATCCCGAAAACAAAAATAGCTGTCAGGGATTATCGACATTCCGCGTTTTTTAAAACACCTGTAATATTGAAGAATAAAAGACCCCGCCAATTCAAATGTTTCGGAAAATGTTGCTGCTTATGCCGTTTATGAAATGATATGTTGAATTTTTTGTTTCTGTGCCTGATAAATCTGGACGTCTTTCGGGCTCCAGGGCCGGAACCCTTTGTCAACATATTTTAACGCACCTCTTGTGAGCATTGGCAAGGATTGAAAAATAAATTTCAGGTAAGATCCCCATTTTTTTGGTTTAAGTAGTACCCCATCTTTCATTAGAAAATAAAACTGAAGCCCATATACCGATACCAATATAGCCGGCATCCATACAAAAAGCAGGGACAGGGTTAAAAGCCAGGTCCTTTTTTCCAGAGCTGAAAACACATCAAAACACACAGCCTGGTGCTCCAGCTCTTCCAGTGCGTGCCAGTTGGTAAAATCAATCGCGGTATTGGACTGATCGCCCGTCCAGAAGGTACGGTTGACTATAAAATCCCTACTTATGGCGGATGTAAAATGTTCAAACGCTGCAGGCATGGTAAGTTCCCACGCCGGTGGGGAAATCCTTCGCAGCACCCGGATAAAAAATTTATGAAACCGTTCAAACGGGCGGATCGCTCGATACCCACATTTTTCCAGCAGTTCATTGCATCGCAAATGCATCAGCGTATGCCGGCCTTCCTGCCGGATCAGCCCATCCATGTCGCGAATCAACTTGAGGTCGGAAATATTATCCGCGTATTTTCGGACAATATCTATAACGGTTCTTTCCGAATAAGGCACCACGATAGAGACTGCGTTCATAAATTGAGAGGTAAACTGATCTTTCAGCCAGTATTTACTCACACTGGAAAAGTCAAACTCGGGCAGCCGATGTTCAATGGCAATGTCATCAGGTGTTGAGCTGTGTGCTTTTCCCGTATGTGTATTTTTTTTATTCATTCTCAATCCATTATTTAAAGAGGAATTAATAGATTTTTTCTAATCTTTTTGTCTCTGCCTGAACCCTATAACTCGTGAATCCATAATTTTACGCCATAACGGAGGGATTAATGCCAATAAAACCATTCCCGCATATCCGGTCGGAAGTTGGGGCACTTCATCATAATGACGTAGTAATTGATATCTGCGGCCGGGTTTGTAATGGTGGTCAGAATGGCGCTGAATATTAAAAAGAAAATGGTTGGAAAGCCAGTTGCTGGAATTCCAGGAATGCCAGGGACGGACCGGTTCATATTTTCCTGGTGCAATTTCTTTGCGTAGTAGCCCATAATGTACAATGTAATTGGCGTTTTCAACTAAAAAAATCGCAATAAAACTTTGTGCAAAAAGATAAAAAATACCCATTCCCCCAAAAACTATTGCTATCAGAATCACAAAAGCTGTCTGAGCAAGAAGTGCTATTATCAATGGATTTTGAATGCTCCAAATCGGCTTATTTTTATCTTTCATCCGGTTGGCTTCAAACTCCCAAACATCCTTAAAGCCGCCAAAAATTGTTCGTGGTAAAAATTTGTAAAATGATTCTCCTATACGTGCGGTTGATGGGTCTTCAGGAGTGGCCACCCGCTTGTGGTGCCCCACAACATGTTCTGTTCCGAAATGAATGTACAATACCGTACAGTACAATATTTTTGAAAGCAACGGCTCAAATTTCCCGTTTATCCGATGAGCCAGTTCATGTGCTGCACTTAGTCCCAAAATGTTGGATGATATACCGACAGAAAGAATAAGGCCAAATAACTCCATAGTTGACAATTTGCCATAAGAAACTACATATGCACCCCATAAAACAATTATTTTCTGAATCGGAACACAAAGGATAGTCAAAATTTTATATCTGAAATCTGCTTCAAGTTTTTTTTCATTTTCTTTTGATGGGTTAATTGTATATCTTCCAATAGCAGAATCCAAAAGCGGTCCAACTCCGAAAGCTAAAAATGGAGTCATGAAAGTATAAATTCCTCCCAGCCAATAACCGAAATAGACAGAAAGGGGGATCAGATAAATCATTGAAAAAAATATGACATTCATCCTGACTTCTTGTTTTGTTTAAAAAATAAATTATTTTTGAATTGTTGTATTTTTCTTATCTTGTTTGATCAATATGAAGGTAGTTTAGCATCATTTCTAACATTAATAAAGGCGTTAAAAAACGCTTTGAAGATTAGGTTCATGGCTGAAAATGACAGTATTCCTGTTTAGCACCTTATCCTGATTATCTCTGTAACGCGAACCGTCAATTACACCCAACGTTTTTTAAGATAACTTCTGGGTTAATTTATCGGGTTCGATCATATCCAATGATTTTGCTTCCTGGAATTAATGCTGACCAAAAAAGCTTTAATAAATCGATCTTTATGAAGCTGGAATATTTGAGACTATCTTCAGGAAATGTATTTTAAAAAAATCAAGGATACCACAAGGTGCAGTGCGAAAACCTGTCTTGCCAATGAACACTTAATAGCTATTCCTGCCAACTCTCCCCAAAAATGATGATACCATATGTTGTGGCCTGACCAAATCGAATAATGTCCCACATATCCTGATGGTATCTCCGCATTTTTACCAGAGTCAAAACCGTTGATACGCCTGCATTCTCATGATCCCGACTCGCTGTCGTTAATGAAGAAGGAAATTTTTTTTAAAATTATATCTGTGCTTTCCAGATATCGGATAAGATCGCGCCGTTTTAAGGACATCATCAACCTCAACCGGAATTTGTTCGATCAGGGCGTTACCCAAAGGCGTCTTTAGGCCAAGCTGATGACAGGCTGCAATCACATCCTCTTGTGCATCCCGAAGCATGGCCCGGTAATCTTCAATATTCTTGCCTTCGGTGATGACTACGGGCCTTTCAATAATTTGCCCCATATAACCGAATTGATTTTTGTGTATTTTGCTGCATATGTCATTATAATCATCCACAAACGAATAAAATTAAGCATGAATCATCTTTTTATGATTACACAAACCAGGCTGTTCAAAAACAACTCAAACAAAAAACAAAAAGGGCCAGGTCCTCACTTATGACAAATGAAGAGCCTGACCCTAATAATTATTATTCAACCGACAGTAATATACCCCCGAGCTTGTCATTCCAGTGAAAGCCAAAATCAGGAAAAAACTGGATGCCCGATCACGTCCGGCATAACGTGGCTTCGGTATTAAGCTGCCGGGTTAATAATTAATAACTCCAAATAAATTATCTTCCGCCGCCGGTGCCTCTGCCGAATACGTCACGGCCGGCCAGCGGGTTGTAGAGCTTTTTAATGGCTTCCTTGATGACATCTAAGCTTTTCAAATCAACAATGCATTTCATCAGCTTGTCTTCGCCGTCTTTGGGAAGCACGCAGGCATTAGAAGCGTCAAAGGGAAGGTCCGGGAAGCCCTTTAAAAGCTTCTTCTGGTCCTTTTCGTTCATTTTCACCTGAACGGCTTTTTTCCCGTCAATGGTCTGAACCTTATCGGCAAGCCCGACAGAATCCAGCTGCTTTGTTTTTTCGTCATCCAAAAAGATATTGATAAAAAAATCCGCCATGTTCCTTTCCTCCTTAAATTAGATTATTTGTTTAATCATTCTATTGTATTCAATAAGCCGCATGCGACATAACTTCACCTGTTGAAATTGATTTTTCCAGTTCGTATCTAAAAACAAACTGCCTGTCAAGATGTGAAATGATCCGGTCGATCAGAAGTATTTTTAGGTAAATGTTGAGTGATAATATTATTCATTGACAATCTTTGCTTCAACCCTTTAAAAAGCTATTGATCCATCATGCCGGGGGAGCCGATAATTACATGCCAATCAATGAAAAACTGCTTGAAATAAAAGATCATACAGGCGCGGGCTATCGCCCGGTAATTGATTATGACGCCTGGCGGGTTGCCGTCTTGAACTTTTGCGACGATCTGCTCCCTGAAAATCTCACGAAAATGCAGCGCCACAATGAAACCGATGAAGTCTTCGTCCTTTTGCGCGGAAGATGCATCCTGTTTCTCGGTGAAGGGGAAAAGGAGATAACATCCATCCATGCAGAAGATATGTCGCTTTTTAAAATATATAATGTTAAAAGAGCCGCATGGCATACACACACCTTGAGCAGGGACGCCATGGTGCTGATTGTTGAAAACAGGGATACAACCTATGACAATTCGCCATTTTGCCCGCTGACCGATACCCAGCAACAGGCGATTCTGTTTCTGACCGGCGAGTTGTGGAATCGGTAACAAAAATATCATTAAGATTATAATATTATTAAATTTTTTCGGAGGGACCATGAAGATGAAGCGCTTTGCTTTTGTTTTAGTTGCAGGGAGCCTGCTGGTGGCCGGATGCGCCAGCCGGTGGGTCAGCACCCCTGTTCTGAATGAAAAAAATGCCAAAGTCAGCCTGGAGTTGCGTCAGGAAGGCGACGAAACGGTGGCGCAGAATTATAGCCATCCCTATGTCATTCAAACCGGAGATCTTGAACGCATGCTAAACGATATGGCCTATATTGAAAAAGTCGGAATGGTTGAGAAGGCGATTAAAGGCCAGAAGCCGGAACCTGTTTTCCAGGCTGATGAATCCGCCCGCCTCGCTCCGGCCGTTTCCGAGGCTCTGGCAAAAGCGACGCCTGACCAGCGGGTCCGGTTTCAATCCCTCAACCGGGGCGGGGGGCTCATCTTTGCCTCCCGGCGAGTCACTGAAGGGGTTGTGTTCGCCGGACCTTCGGATCGTTTAAACATCGTTTTTAATGTCATCAATTATGAGCTTGGCGCAGATGAGCCCGACGAAGTGCCTTCAGATTATAAAGGCAGGGAGCCGACGACCGTTACAGAAACCTGGGCGAAACTTGTTCCCAAAGAGTCATACTCCCATCTCCAACAGATGGATAATGGCAAAACCAGCGAAGTATGGCTGGTGGCGGATGTGAAAGGATTTAAAAATGCGCCGGAAACAGCGCCGCCTTTGGCGGCTCCACAACAGGAAATGACACCGACGCCCCTTGCTGATGAAAAGGTTAAAGCCCCGCCGGTTGTCGCGCCTGAGGAACCGGCAGTTGCAACCCCTTCTGTTCAAAAGCCTGTGGAGAAACCTGTTGAACAACCGGCAACCCAGAATGAAACCATTAAAAATAAACTCAGGCTGTTAAAGGAACTTTTTGAAGACGGCCTGATCAATGAAACGGAATACGAGGCGGAAAAAAAGAAAATTCTTGAAAATATTAAATAAAATGATTTCAGTTTGTTAACTCAAAAATCATCGCGGCTATTGACCGGAATCTGACGGTCAAATAGTGACAAAACCCAAACAGATGCTTAGTGTAAAGTAAAGGCATGAAAATTAATTACGCATTTAATTTTTTCATTGCTTTTCCTCCAATTAAACCCCATATCCAATAGAGCTGGATTTGGGGTTTTATGCATTAAAAACCGCGCTTTTCCCGTGAGGCAGCTCCCGATGAAAACAATCAAAATTCTTATCAGCATCCTCATCATTTCTACCTTTATCATGCTTGCCCTCAATGCCGTCAATATGCTTCAGGCAGGCAGCAAAACCCCCGACGGCCGGAACATGGCCCAGATTCTCGGCGTTGATCCCGCAAGCGCCACATTCAATGATGTGGAAAAACTGTCGCGCAAAGACAAAATGCAGCTCTTTTACGCGGCCTCAGCTCCTGGGTTCGGGACCCTTAGTGGAGAATACCAGGCCCGCCTGCTCAGCGGCGGCATTCTGGGGCCCTCCTCAGCCTACTTCACCCATCACATATTTCCCACCGGCGGTCTGACCCTCGATACCCTTTGGACGGGCAAGGCGTTTAAAAGCAATAGTGCATCTTCAGGCGCCGGCTACAACCTTTTTTCCGCAAAAAATCCTGACGGCTCCACTGTAACACGTCGAGTCCGGCCCATGAGAACCTCCCTGGGAAAGTCTAAAATCGGCAAAGACGGCAAGCTTTCATTTATTGTCGATTACAGCCTTGACAATGACGGCATGATCCATTCCATGAAAGATGAAATCCGCCAGATCAATGACAACCTGTTTATCGGCGCCGGATACATGGCCCTCGGCGGCGGGCCGATGAATCCCGCCCCATTTGCGCTCATCGGTCCGCCGAACCCTTGGATCGGGCCGGACCAATAATCTGAGGAAATAATTCATGGCAAGTCCTTACTGGCTCAAATTTCTGATCAACAAGACTTTTTCCCAGCGTTTTTTTTACTCTAAGCTCACCCATTATCCGGTCATCGGCAAGCTTGTGGACTACCTGCTGTTTGACGGCGATGACATTCTGATTCTGCCCAGGGACAAGGTCATCCCCATCAATGCTTCCCTGAGTCAGCCGGAAAGCCTTATGGCGCCTTCCAAAATCGTCGAACATTTTATCCGGCAGGCCAACACCCGGTGGCTCATGGATTTCTGCATCTGCCGGGATTCCACCCAGTGCAAGGATTATCCCATAGACCTTGGATGCCTGTTCCTCGGCGATGCCGCGAAAAATATCAATCCGAAATTCGGCCGGGAGGTTACGGTGGAGGTTGCGCTTGAGCATGTTCAAAAATGCCGGGAAGCCGGGCTGGTCCATCTCATCGGCCGCAATAAATTGGATATGGTCTGGCTCAATGTGGGGCCCGGCGAACGGCTGATGACCATCTGCAACTGCTGCCCCTGCTGCTGTTTGTGGAAAGTTCTGCCCGACATTACGCCCGAGATCGGCGACAAGGTTACCAGAATGCCGGGCATTACCGTGCGCGTGACCGATGAGTGCATCGGATGCGGCGCCTGCACAAAGGATGTCTGTTTTGTCAATGCGATCAAACTGGAGGATAAACGGGCGGTCATCAACCAGGCAGCCTGCCGGGGATGCGGCCGATGCGTGGACGTATGCCCAAAGGAGGCCATTGAAGTGGTGATTGACGATGAAAATTTTGTTTCCGAATCCATCCGCAGGCTTGAAAACGTCGTTGACGTGACATAATGAAAAACATCCTGCTCACCGGAGTATCCGGATATCTCGGCTCCCGGCTCGTCGAGCGTCTTTCAAAAAGAGAAGACATCGGCGATATGGTGGGCATTGATATCAAAAACCCGGCTGAACTGCCGGACGGCGTATCGTTTTATGCCGGCGATATCAGGGACCCTTCAATAAACGACGTGCTGGTCAAGCATGCCATTGACACGGTCTTTCACCTGGCCTTTGTGGTCAAGCCCATTCACAACACACAACGGATGCATGATATCGACGTCAACGGCACAAATAATATCCTGGAAGCCGCCCATCGGTCCGGCGTCAGACATGTGATCGCCATCAGCAGCACGCTGGCTTACGGCGCCCATCCCGACAATCCGAAACAGCTTACTGAAGACGCTCCCCTGCGGGGCAATAAAATTTTTCCTTATGGATATTACAAGGCGGTCACGGATAAATTGATCCAGGATTTTGCCCGAAACCACCCGGAAATGACCGTGTCCATCCTCCGGCCCTGCACGGTGTTCGGCCCGACCGTTGACAACTACGTGTCCCGCATGCTGTTCTTACCGGCTACTGTTTGCGTCAAAGGGTATGACCCGCCGGTCCAGTTTGTGCACGAAGATGATTTTGTGGAAGCCTGCCTTCTTGCCATGGACCAACAAAAGACCGGCGCCTTTAATATTACAGGTAATGGCACGATTACGGTTAAAGAGATCGCGCATGCCTTGGGCGCCAGGGTCATCCCGGTTCCCGCGTGGCTGCTGTATCCCACGCTGGAATGCCTGTGGCGGCTTCATTTCCCCAAAATCGAAGTGAACCGGGGATACCTGGACTACATCCGGTATCCCTTTGTGGCATCCAATAAAAAGGCCAAAGAGCTTCTCGGATTCGACCCGAAATATACATCGGCCCAAACCCTGGAAGAGACCATAAGGAGCAAAACAAATGCTCAGGCCCGCCCGAAAAGGTAAACTTGCCGAGTTCAAACCGGAAAATAATTTAGTGTCGATTCTATGTTTGGGGGTCCTGTTTCTTATCGGTCTGATCATCTCATTTTACGATGGACTGCGTGGCATTGTCGCATATCTCGGGTTATGGGCCATTTCCTATGTCATCATCTATGCCGGCACCTGCCGTTACTGCGCCTATTACGGCAGGGAATGCCCCATTCCCCTGGAAGGGAGCTGCGTTCAAAGATTCTTTGAAAAAAAAGAGTCCGGATTCGGATGGATTCAGCTTTTCTGGGCGGCTGTTGTTTATCTGTTGCGAATTCTTGTCCCGGCGGTTATGATCATACAGAATCATCTTTTGATATGGGGGGTTGTGTACGGGGGGGTTCTGGCACTTTTCTGGATTCTCCACCTCCGGCTGACCGGATGCCCGAACTGTATAAATGTTCAATGCCCCCTGAATCCGGATTATAAAGTCCGACAGTAACAGCCTGATCCAAAGCCTGGCAGGGAGCGAAGAGAAGATCCCGGCAAAGAAAAAGGCGTGGACGCGCCTTTGGGGAGGATGTATCTTGGACATATTACAGGACAATGAAAAAGATGCGCTGATGATCCACTGCGTGTTTGCCGTCTTGTGTATCATCGTTCTGGCAACCCCTGTCATTCCAGAAATCGGCGTCCGCCTGCTCGCGCTGGTGATTATCTATAACCTGATCATGCCGCTGTGGGGGTTGATCCGGAAAGACGCCAACCTGATCAATTTATGGCTCTTTGCTCTGATCCTCAGCATGCTCCAGGTCTTTCCCGACTGGTTTTTGTCCCAACAGCTCAATGTCTTGGTCTTTCCGGATGACGGATGCTTTCGGATCGGCACGGTATCCGGGTATATGGCCGGTTTGTGGGCGATTCCCATTTTCATCATCGTCTTTATCGGGGAGCGGTTTTACGTAAGATATTCAAAACGGGCCGCCTACGCGGCGGTGGCGCTGGTTTCCCTGATCATCTTCGCGGGGTCTGAGCAGACCCTGTGGATGCTGCCATCCTGGCATGCCGAAAATGTCCGCATGATCGGTCATGTCGCCGTCTACATCATCGTCCCTGAGATCCTTCTGGGCCTGGCTGCCTATTTTGCCTATCAACACGTGACCAGGCTCTCCCACTGGTATAAATTCCCGGCCGCGTTTTCCGTGATGCTCTTTTATCTGGGAAGCGCGGCGTTCTTTTATTTCCTGATCGAACAAATCATCATTCAATGAGGCAACGAAAATGGCTTTGGAAATCATCTCCTGTCATCCTGAAAAAAATCCCCATCCCACGCCTGTTTTATTTATTCATGGGGCATGGCACGGCGCCTGGTGCTGGGAAAAATACTTTCTCCCCTATTTTGCCAAAAAAGGATTTGAATCCCACGCGGTGAGCATCCGGGGGCACGGCAAAAGCGGCTCGGATAAAAGCCTGAAATGGACCCGGGTGGCCGATTATGTGGAAGATGTGGAAAAAGCGGTCAATAAGCTCGATTGGAAGCCCATTCTGGTGGGGCATTCCATGGGCGGATTGATTGTTCAGAAATACCTTGAGGACCATACGGTGCCGGGCGCCGTGCTGCTGGCGCCGGTGCCCACCCACGGGGTGTGGCGCACCACTTTGAAAATCGCATCGCGCCATCTATATCTTTTCACGAAAGTCAACCTCACCCTGAGCCTGTATCCGCTGGTCAAATCTCAGAAAATGGCACGGGAGCTTTTTTTCTCAGACGAGATGCCCGATGAAGAACTTCAAGATTATCACAAACTACTCCAGGATGAGTCTTATCTCGGATTTCTGGATATGCTCGCCTTCAACCTGCCCAAACCCAAGAAAGTCGCCGCCAATATGCTCGTGCTGGGCGCTGCAAAAGACGCCATCTTTTCCGTTTCAGAGATTGAAAAAACCGCCAAAGCCTATGGCGCGGAATGTGAAATCTTCCCGGCCATGGCCCATGACATGATGCTTGAAAAAGACTGGAAAAAGGTGGCGGACCGGATCATCAAATGGATTAAGGCAATCAAGCCGTAATTTGTGTCTGAATGGGAACCCATTCTCCTCTCCCCTTTTGAGGGGGAGAGGCAGGGTGAGGGGGTTGTGAAATCAATATGTTATACCCTCACCCCAAC
This sequence comes from Desulfobacterales bacterium, assembly GCA_025453995.1. Classification (GTDB taxonomy): domain Bacteria; phylum Desulfobacterota; class Desulfobacteria; order Desulfobacterales; family Desulfosalsimonadaceae; genus JALOPH01. The sequence goes on along the minus strand of JALOPH010000053.1, from coordinate 3,082 downwards.
CCTCTCCCTCAATGGAGAGGGAGTTTCCGTTCGGGCGCTAATTACGCTTGCCGGGTGGTGAATCGCTGGCCGCTGGTTTTTGTTTTCAAGACCCTCAGCAGGTCCGAATACGCCTGGTTGAGTTTGATGAATTTTTCGTGTTGGCCGCCCTTGTCCGGGTGAACGGTTTTCGCCATTTTCCGGTATTGCCGGGTCAGTATTTTGATTGTCATTGCGGAAAATTCTTCCTGCGTAATCCCCATGACCGTCATGGCTTCGTCAACCGGCATGGATGCACGGGGCGGCGGCGGTCGAAAGAACCGGCGCTGGTCCATCCATTCGGAAAACAAATTTTCCATCAGGCGGACCTCTTCAAAATCATTGTCAAAAAACCAGCATACATACCGGACGAGATAGTCCTGGAGACGGTTGATCCGATCAAATCCCGCCCAGAATTTGATGTCCTCATTGATCCGGCATACCTCCTCAAGAAAACATTCATCCACCTGCGCCTGGGGCAGGGCCTGGGGGAATCTGCGGGAAAAATTGCCTGGGAAATGCCCGGCCACATCAAAAATCACATAGGCATATGTCTTTTTTTCCGTGGCCCTCAAATCTTTTTCCATGTTTATAAATAACTGCTCGATCTCATCCCGGGATTTATCCAGAAGCTGACGGTAAATCTTTTTGGGCGCTCTGAAAATCCGCGACTGATCCAGCTCGCCGAACCGCAAATAATGCATGCGCCGCCGGTCAAACATATGGAACGGCTCGGTGTCGCAGCGAAGGATCTCCCCGCGCAGGGATTTTCCATAGGCGCTTCCTTTGCGTTTATGGGAAAACCCGTCAATCACCCGCCGGGTTTGATGGCTCAGAAAGGGAAAAAATATTCCCTCAAGCGCCTCATTGTCTGACGGCACCCCGAGATCTTCAAAGCGGTCATAAATATCTTCATGGATGTAAAAGGAGCTGCCGCCGGGATAAACAATGTATCGGGCCGGATCAGGGCCCAGTTCAAAGAGAAGCCTGCTTTTAAATCCGCCGGCGTGCGGATAGCTTTCCCGGATACTGTAATGAATTTTGCCGTTGATGTAATGTCGCGCAAGATACATGATTTGAATTTACACCATTGCCGGATATGGCTTCAAGAAGGATTATCAAACCTTGCGGACTCCCAAAGAGCATTTGATCTCCCTGTACGGCATTTTTACAGAAAGCGACATTATCATTCTTACTCGTACTCCTACTCCTACTCCTACTCGTACTCGTACTCGTACTCCTACTCGTACTCGTGCTCGGTTTTTTAATCTCGATTACGATTACGAGTACGAGTACGAGCACGAGTTAGAGCACGAGTTAGAGTACCGTCCCGGCAAAGCGGAACCGACGCTCAATCTCATTGGAAGCCTTAGTGGTCGTATTAATAAATTCGATGACGCATTCAATGTAACATTTAGCAGGCAGGGTTTATCCCCGCCTTAACTTATGTAACCGTATTTATGAAATTATCTACTTAGACGGCAATATTTTAATCAATCAACGCAAAAAAGGCAGGACCGTCCAACGACCCTGCCTTTTTTTACTTTTATTTCATACTGTTTTTATTTCGGGTTACACAGTCATCTTATTTCTTCTTCTCAGCGCCATGATCGCAGTTCCCGCCAGCAGCAGGGAGAAGAGGATCATGCCCCATTCCGACAGGGTTGGAATGGGCTCAGCCCGGGTTCCGGTTACGCTAACACCGGCAACCGGCGGATCATTTTCAGGTTATTTATGACCACCAAAACAGTGTTTGATATTTTCCGGATTTTCTTTTATTTATAGATAAAATACTATCCGGGTTCTCATCCGTCCTATCAACATATCCATCAAGGAGGCTCCCATGAGCGAAGAGGTCTATAAAAAACTGGCCCATGTCTTAGATACCCTGCCCAATGGGTTTCCGTCAACGGAAAACGGGGTGGAAATCAGGCTGCTGAAAAAAATATTCACCCCTGACGAGGCGGAACTTTTCTGCGACCTGAAACTAAAATTCGAAACCGCGGACCAGATCGCCGGGAGGACCGGCCGGCCTTTGGAACCTTTGAAGAAGCAGCTTGATACCATGATGGAAAAGGGCCAATTATTTGGCATTGATATGGGCGGGGTTAAAATCTATAAAATGATGCCCTGGGCGTTTGGCATTTATGAATTCCAGCTTCCCCACATGGATAAGGAACTGGCCGAACTCTGCGAGGAATACGGCGCTGTTTACGGAAAGCAGTTTTTCGCGGCCGGCCCCCAGCTCATGCAGGTGATTCCCATAGAATCCGAAATCCACGGCAAACACGACGCGCTCCCCTATGAACGGGTTTCCAACATCATTGAAAACAGCCAGTCTTTCATGCATTTTGACTGCATCTGCAAAAAGGAAAAGGGTCTGCTGGGCGAACCCTGCGACCGGCCCGTGCAGGTCTGCATGGCCTTTGCGCCGATTCCGGGCATATTTGACAACCACCCCTACGGCAAGACCATGACCAAACAGGAAGCCTATGATCTGGTCAAAAAAGCAGAGGAAGAAGGCCTGGTTCATCTGACATGGAACGTGGAAAGCGGGCATTTCTTTATCTGCAACTGCTGCGGGTGCTGCTGCGGCGTGTTGCGGAGCATCAATGAGCTCGGCATCAATGCAGGGGATGTGATCAATTCTTACTACTATGCCCGGATTGATGCGGACGCCTGCACCCTATGCGGCGTGTGCGCGGATGAGCGATGCCAGGTCAATGCCATTGAGGAAGGGGATCAGGCATACCGGGTGATACCGGAAAAATGCATCGGGTGCGGGCTATGCATCACCACATGCCCGGTGGAGGCCATTTCCCTGGTGCGCAAGGCGGACAACCAGATCCAGCCGCCGCCAAAGGATGAGATGGACTGGTATGAAAAACGCGCCAAGCTCAGGGGCGTTGATATCAGCGCTTACAAATAACCATAAAACGGAGAAATGAAATATGTTTTGCCGGAAGACAAAAATGTTTTTTCTATTGGCAGTCGCTGGGCTGGTGTTTTCCCCAGGAATCTCATATTCAAAGGGGGATGTGTATGTATGCTACGAAAAAAAAAT
>JALOPH010000052.1 GCA_025453995.1 Desulfobacterales bacterium | reverse complement strand
TTTCTTTATCCTATTTAAAGCAGAAATCCGTGCCGGGCGAGGTCGGCTCTTCCACAATGCCCCACAAGATCAATCCCATTGATTTTGAAAACAGCGAGGGGAATATGGGAATTGCCATATCGCTGATGGATCACCTGTCGGTGAAGCTTCTGAACTCTCGCTTTCAAAGGGATCTTACCGACAGTACGGTTTTAAGAAATCTGGGAGCTGTGTTTGGGTATTTGCTGATCGGATTTAAAAGCGCCTTGAAAGGTTTAAATAAAATATCAGTTAATCCGGAAGCCGTCAAAAAGGATGTGGATGATAATCCGGAAATTCTTGCCGAGGCCATACAAACCGTGTTGAGGGTTTTTAAAGACGAGAGCCCTTATGAAAAGCTCAAACAATTAACCCGGGGCCGGAAAATTACTAAACAGGAGCTGTCTGATTTTATTGAATCTCTTGCTGATATTCCACTTGAGTTTAAAATGAGGATGAAAGGCCTGACGGTGGATCATTATACGGGTCTCGCTGAACGATTGGTGGGGTATTATTTCGAGAATATAAGAAGTTAATTTGTATCCGATAGGAATATTGAATTTTGATAAGCGGACACAGGGGATTTTTAATAATTGAGGAGAGAGTGTTTTTTTATTTGATTATATAATTAGAATACGTTAAAGATAAAAAACACTAAATCTGACAAAACAATGATTTCCTTTTATTTTTTGATATAGAGCAACATCAATGGGCAGGGTTAAACAGACTTAGAAAGAGGAATAGTTAAATGGACTTTACAATCGAGTTTGATAAGCAACAGATTGAAGCAATTGAAAATATCCTTCAAGAAGAACTTATCGATTTGGGAGTGCAAAGTGTTATTTTGATGGATCTGGCCGGAAATGTTATTGTAAATCTGGAAAGCGGCGACACAAGCCATGATGTTTTTTCGCTGGCAGCGCTGGCGGCAGGCAATTATGGCGCAGTAAGTGCCATGGCGAACATTATCGGTGAACAGGAATTTTCACTTCTATTTCATAAGGGCGAAGAAGAGAGCATTCATTTCAGTAAAGTCGTTGAAGATTTATTATTACTTACCATTTTTAATAAAAATGTTTCCCTGGGATTCTTGCGTTTAAAAGTAGCTGAAGCTGTTAAACGGATTCAGGCTGTAATTTGATCAGTTACTTCTTTTTCTACAAAAAATGGATAAAGATAAAGTATCGATGCAGAAAATCAGACAATGGCCGTATTTCCTGATCTTAGTTTAGGATTTTGCAGCGTTGTCCATGCGGTTGTGATATGAGATTGTCAAAATTTTAACACATTACTGCTGGAGGTGGTTGAGTTGGCGTTAATAAATCCAAAGAAAAAGGAGGTTCAGGTAAAGGTTGTTTATTACGGACCTGGCCGGGGTGGAAAAACTACCAATCTGGAATATATAAATAAGAAGTTTAAAAAACGAATTCAAAGTGAAATGGTAACGGTCAAAACCTACGGAGACCGGACACTCTTTTTTGATTTCTTGCCTTTTGATATCGGAGAGATCAAAGGCCACAGCATCAAGGTCCAATTGTATACTGTCCCTGGACAGGTGAAATACAATGCAACGCGACGACTCGTGTTAAGAGGTGTTGATGGTCTTGTGTTTGTCGCGGACTCGATGGACTTGCGCCGGGAAATGAATATCCGCTCATTGCAGAACCTGAAGGAAAATCTTGAGACATTTAATAAAAACATTTTCAATATTCCCCTGGTAATGCAGTATAATAAAAGAGATTTGGAGGAGGAAGGCATCCCGATACTGTCAATTGACACCCTTCAAAGAGATTTAAACAGCCGTTTGCAGGCGCCATTTTTTCCCGCGAGCGCGGTGAAAGGCGAGAACGTTCCGGAGACAATGAAAAAGATTATTGCTTTAACCGTGAGTTCCTTAAGAAAGAAACTGGAATAGGAGGGATGAGCATTGTGACTACGAAAGATGAAGATGGAGGCCTCAGCAGCGAGGTTTCAAATCGATTGGACGAGCTGTTTAGCGACGAAGATTCGGTGGTCAGCCAGAAATCTTCTGCTCGGCCCAAAAGTGCGGCTGCTGCCGATGCAGCCGGTCGGGAGCTTAAAAAACCGGAAAAATCTGGATCTGCATCGGGTGTGACGGACACGAGCAAAGACTCGCCGATTAATAACCTGAAAGCGCTGGTATTTGCCATTGACTGGGAAATTACGGATGAGTCGATGGTAAGTTTTCTCAGGGAGATAAAACGTCTCCAGCAAAAATATCAGAACGATAAGGTCCTTTCTCTTTTTTTAAAACTCCATGAATCCATCGGAAAATACATCAAAGCCAGAAAGGCGAAAGCCCACCCGGACTCTTTTAAATTTGTCGCTTCCGTGTATAAAAATTTTGAAAAAGCCTTATTGACTCCGGGCATCAGCGAGATCCAAAAGAAGAAGCTGCTTTCAACTGAGGTAAATAGATTTAAAGAGTTCAAGCAGCGGGTCCTTCTGCGTGAAGAAGCGATAGATCAGGAGGAAGTCGTCATTATCGATGACGCCTCAGTGCAAAGGGTTGAAGAACGGATCGTCGATAAGGCCCCTGTTTTATCGGCGGCTGGACTGGATTCAAAAGAAGTTCTTGATTATATCATAGAAGAACTTAGAAAAACCATCAAAGCTGAATTTCACACGCTTCGCCAACTTATAAAAAACCTGGGAGCCTGAAGCGCAGACAAGAGCTGGTCTTTCCCATGCGCTCAAAAAATACTTAAATATTAAGATGCTAACGGGTTCTGATTAAGATTGAAATGATTTTATAATTATGGATTGCTGGAGGCGGGTTAATGAATAATTTAGCTGGTGATATATCAAAACTGATTCTCAAAAGAACGGTCCGGGCGGACTTGGGTGAGGTTTCGCTCGACAGTGAAATGCTCCAGGTCCTGATGGAGCTTGATGGCACAAAGAATTTGGCGCAAGTTGCCCGCGCCTTGAATATGAATATGAAGAACTTGCGGATTATTTTAAGCAAGCTCTACAAGCTTCATTTATGTGAAACCGCAAGAGATGCCACCCCATCTCTGGGAAATGATTTTTTTAACTATCTTTCCACTGAACTGTCCCGCGCCATGGGGCCAATTGCAGATGTGGTGATTGAGGATGAAATTATTGAGATGGGAGAAAGCCAGACAAAATTCCCCGCCCATCGCGCCGCCGAACTCGTTGATATGCTGGCCAGACAGATTTTGAGGGAAGAGAGAAAGGTGGCTTTTCAACAGGCCATGGTAAAAATGCTCAGAGAGATTAAAACTTGAAATACATAAGCATCCATTGGAAATTATTTTAAAAGGCGCCAACTTTTCATAGGGAGGTAATATTATGACGGTGATTTGTGAGGAGTGCGGGAAGGTATACCATATCGATCCAGATAAACTTGAACGATATAAAGGCAAACCGATCAGGGTCAGATGCGGTGAATGCGGTCATGTGACCCAGATGTCGAGCTTAATGCAGCCGGCAGAAGAAACGCTTGAGGAGTTTGAAGAACCTGCCGCTCAAAGCATGCCGCCGTCTCAACCTGCACCTTCTGAAATGGAAGAAGAACGTCCATTGCGCCCGATTCCCAGACCAAAGGTCGCGCCGAGTGACGTTCGCACCGGCGGATGGCTTGGTCTTCGTGGAAAGATGTTTATTCTGTTTCTTTTTATACCCATCCTGATGATGGGCCTTGCCGCTTTTATTTCCCAGAACTATATGCAAAAATTATCCACGGATATCACGGATGAAAGTACCAAGCTGGTCCTGGAGGAAGGCAAGGAAAAACTCATGCAGAAATCCAGGGATGTTGCGCTGCAATGCGAAATTTATCTTCGCGCTCATCCGGCGCTTGAACGAGAGGATTTCTTTTACGATCCTGAATTCAGCGGCGTTGCCGTGCAGACAGTCGGCCAAACCGGTTATACCTGTTTGATACAGCAGCCCGAGCCTGATAGGAATCAAAACTGGACCATCTGGGCTCACCCGAATCCGAATATTATCGGTATCGATGATATTGAAATGATCAAAAAAGCCTTGGGGCCTTATTTTGAGGATTTTTTCAAGCTGTTGACATCCTCTCAGGGAATGAAAGAAGCCCAGGGGTTTTACATGTGGAAAGATCCTGACGGGAAAATCAGAGAAAAATATATGGCGATTGCCCCGATCCGACTGGAAGGCAAGCCGTTCTTGATGATGAGCACCGCCTATATTGACGAATTCACGAAAAAGACCGAGTATTTAAAAAATGACGCTCAGAAAAAAACAAGTCAGATTCGCAATATCAATGTTGTTGTTCTGGTGGCAGTCATTATCATAATTGGTCTGTGCATCGTCATTTACGGATACCGTCTGACCCGGAACATTCAATACCTAACAGAGGCTGCTGACCGCATCAGCGTTGGCGACCTTGAAGCCGAGATAGAAATTAAATCCAAAGACGAAATCGGCAATCTCGCAGATGCCATTTCTCGAATGCAGGATAGTTTAAGGCTCTCCATTGAGCGTCTGCGCCGCAGGCGATAAGGGCAAGGATCATGATCAAAAACAAGCAATGCGCTGCAAAATGGCGCATTGCTTGTTTTTTCTTTAAGAGATCATACTTCACAAACGTGAACGGGATATCGAGGTTCAATGATTATTCTTCCTCGGGAAGAACCTGTTGTTGTCAACTTAAACAGCTATTTCCTAAAAATTGATAAATTGGTGGAGCACTATCAGGGCGAGGTCGGCACTGGGTGCATATACTTTAAATCCCCATCTTCTGAAGCGGTGATTTTTTTTGACGAAGCCAATTTGATCAACAGTTATTACAGCGATAAGAAAGAACAGTTGCTTGGAAAAGACGCGTTAGATAAAATTATTGATATATCGCCAATCAACAACTTTTCGGTATCTGTCTTTCACATCGTGCCTGAACGCCTGTATTATTGGGCGAATCAAGCCCATGCCGAGGTGTTGTACAGCGATTTGAATTCTGAATTTACGGACTTTGAAGGGCTGATAAACAAATTAGAGGGAGAAAAGCATAACGGCTGCATCGACGTTAAGCTGAATCAGAATGCCGGTGGCGGAATTTTGTTTTTATTTAACGGTCTGATTATCGGATGTGCTTCTGAAAAAGGCGACGGGGGCTTAGACCGATCGACTCAATATCAACAAAAGCTTCTTGCGAGCGTTAAAAAACTCGGGGGGGTTTTTAATGTAAAAAAAATTCAATTAAACATAAAGCCGATTTCAATATCAGTTGTCAAATCCGAACTTGTGCCCGCACACGTCAAGGCGTCTCATCCGGCGCCAGAGCGCAGGCCCGAGCCCAAGCCGGCGGCAAAGCTTGAGAAACAGCCTGAAATAAAAGCCCCGGCACCTTCCCCTGCTGCCGGCCAGAAAGAAACGAAAAAAGTCCTGGAAATGCTTGAAGCGCTTTTGTCCCTCCTGGAGCGGGTGATCCAGTCCAACAAAAAACTCAAGGTCGATTTTGAAACCCTGCTTAACAAAAAGTTTGTAGAAAAAGCCGATAAATATGATTTTTTAGATCCATTTTTTGATGAATTCAGATATTCCAACGGCCGGGTAGATTACGCAGGAAAAGCTTCCGCAGATGTTTTGGTTTCGGCAATTACGGAATGCGTTCGTGAAATTGTATTGAGTCTTGGGATTGTTGCTCCCTTCAGAAAATATCTCGAATCCTGGAAGAAAGGGTTTGCAAATGAAATTATTGACTTTGATATCGAGATATAGTGATTTATATAAAAGAACCTATTAATATATTGACTTTGCCAGAGGGTGTAAAAAATTATGCGGCCAAAAGTTTTAATCGTGGACGATGATCAGGCGTGGTTGCGTCTGATGCAGATAGAGCTTGAGGATTTTTCAGATTCCTTTTCCGTTTTAACGGCAAAAGACGGAAACGAAGCGCTGGACATCTTAAATAAGGAGCATATATCGTTTGTAGTGACGGATTTAAGAATGCCCGGGATGGACGGATATGATTTATTGTCACAAATATTGAAAGGATTTCCCGATATTCCTGTTTATATTATCACGGCATATGATAAGCCCAAAACACGGGACGTGGTTTTTAAGAGCGGCGCTGCCGGATACTTGACAAAACCGTTTTCCGCCGAGGAACTTGTTGATGCCATCAGTCATTCGCTCAGGAAGCGCGCGGAAGGCGGAAGCCTTCATAATGTTTCCCTGGAAACATTTCTTCAGCTGATTGAAATGGAACAGAAAACATGCACCCTGCACATTTCTGACAAAAAACGGAAAAAAGGGGGGGTCTTGTTTTTCCGGCATGGCGACATCATGAACGCCCGTATAGGCAATCGGCAGGGCAAGGACGCCGCATATGAAATTTTATCCTGGTCCAATGTCTCCTTATCCATAGAGCACGACTGCGTGTTTCAGGATAAAAAGATCAATGGCGATCTCCAGGCGATTCTTCTGGATGCCATGCGGTCAAAAGATGAAGGAGATGCCGAGGATATTGCTGAATCAGAAGATTCGGCGGGCGATGAAATACTCCTGAAAGAACCTGTAAAGCCAAAATCTTCGGAAACCGCAAGGGGAGTGAGGCCAAATTTTACAGCCAGGCCAATCCCTAAAGACAAGCCGAAGCCCTCCGATCGAACCCGGTTGCGAATCTCGCGCGAAGATCAGGCTTCAGGGATTGATTTTTCGACAATGTCTCCGATAGACGCGGTTCGAAAAAAAATCGAATTGCAGATCGGCAACCGAAACGGTGTGCAGGATGTCTATCAGGATCAGAGCTGGAACGGTCTTATAAATGAGGCTTCTAAAATTGGAGAGAGCGTTAATTTCGGCAAACTCAATGTTTTTTATGTTAACAAGGGATCAGATGAACATTTAATTGTTGTACCTGGCAGTGAAATCGCCGTTGTGGCCATATCGGGTGACTCGCCACGGAATAGGATTCTGGATATTTTAGGATGATGGGTTCATCGGGAAGTTTTATTCATAATAATTGGTTACATCATTCCGCTCGGATATATTCATGAAAGATATATTTCAGGATGTTTTAGGCATTGAGGGTGTCCACGGCGTTTTGGTGATTTCAAACGACGGGAACATTATCGCAAATAAATTCTCTTCAAAATTCAAATATGAAGAGGAAAAACTCGGTCAGATTCTCTGGTCCCCTTTTGTTTTAGAACTTTCCGGGATTGTCGATGCGGAATTGCTTTTTGATGCCGCAAAGTTTTATATTAAGAAAAGTGACGCTGGGTATTTGATTGTCATTATGGAAGATTACACTCAGCTGTCGATGGTTCGGCTGAATTGTGAGGTCTTGCTTCCGTCTTTGGATAAACTCAAGCCAACCAGCAAAAGAATCAGCGAGATTTTCAAAAAGAAAATTTTTTAATAAATGAAAACGCTCATTTCAGTTGTCAGATCAAAATACGCTTCATGCAATGGCTGAGAAATTGTATGGTGCGCCACTTCTTTTTTTGTATAACATAGATTTTTTAATCTTCAGTCCATCAATAGACACATACCTGCTCGTATTTATGCCCATGCAATCATTTTTATTGAGTTTTTTTGTTATTTGGGTAGTATAAAAACTCATAATTCCAATATTCTTTATTGTTCAGGAGATATTTATGGAGGCCGGTTCTATGGACAGCGTTGCCAAGACGACCAATACTTATGATTCGATGATTAAATCTGCCGAAGCCTATGAAGCACACGGATTGTTTGATGAAGCATTGGTTTTGTATAAGAACATTTTGGCTGAGGTATCGGAGTTAGACGAGGATGTCCGGAAAAGACTTCAATATAAAATTGAAGAGTTAAGCAATGAAATAGCGGAAAAGGGCCAGGACATCCCCTATGATCTTTCGAGTGAAGAAGTCACCCATATAAAAACAGGACTTTCCATCGGCGAGAGTGCGCCTGAAATTTTTGACAGCGCGAACGCTTTCAAGGAACTGGGGCTTTATAAAGAGGCTCTTTCAGAATATTTGAAACTTTTCAAGACGGATTTCCCGATAGAGAGTTTTGTCGCCGATTTTATTGAATGCATGATGTCCAATTATCAGCCAGCTCAAGTCATAGTTGAAATTGAAAAAATCATCAGAGAAAATAAAATCACCGACAAAAAAGCCGCGGCCATCAATTTTGCCCTTGGAGGAGAATTGTCCAGAAGGGATTACAGGGAACAGGCCATCAAATGCTATGAATCCGTTCAAAGGATCGATCCGATTTATCCAAAGATTAAGGAAAAGATTGAGTCAATTCAGCCGGATAAGCGATTTGACTCAAGATATGATTATATGCTCCGAAATAAAATCGTCACCACGGACCAACTCCAAAGCGCTCTTTCTCTTGCCAAAAAGACGAAAAAGAGCGTGGAAATGATTTTGATGGAACAATTCAAAATCTCAAAGGAGGATATCGGTAAATCCCTGTCCGCCTATTATAATTGCCCGTTTAAAACATTTGATCCTAAGATGCCTGTGCCTTATGAGCTGCTGAGCAATCTTAAAAAACCTTTTCTCCTTCAGGATGTCTGGGTGCCGATTCACTGGGAAATCGATCATATAGAAATCCTGATGGATGATCCCAAAGATCTCCGGAAACTGGACCACGCCAAAGCGCTTTTTAATACCAATAAATTCATTTTTTTAGTCGGCATTCAAGAAGACATTGTTGCCATCATAAATCATTTTTTTGCTGAGAAAAAGAGCCAGAAAAGTGCCGCTCAAACCAGGGATGCGGTCGAAGATTTTGATAATATGCCGGACATCGCATTCGAGGAGGAAGTCGAGGATGAAGAGGATCAGGGAGAGGTCTATAGCGAATCATCCGGGCAGATCGTTCGCATTGTCGACCAGACAATCATATCAGCGTATCGCAAAGGCGCCTCAGACATCCATATCGAGCCAAACCCGGCCGCAAAAAGAACAAAGATCCGTTTCAGAATAGATGGCGTTTGCCAGAACTTCCTGGAGGTGCCGATTACCTATTCAAGCGCTGTAATATCCAGGATAAAAATCATGTCCAATCTGGACATCTCCGAAAGGCGGCTGCCGCAGGACGGCAAAATCAAGTTTAAGCGAAAAGGAATCCCGACTTTTGAACTCCGTGTGGCAACGCTGCCTACTGCTGAGGGCCAGGAAGACGCGGTTTTGCGTATCCTCGCATCCAGCAATGCAATGAAAGTAGAAGATTTGTCATTAACAGAGCGGAACTTGAAGGTTCTAAAAAAAGCGATTTCAAAACCATACGGTATTGTTCTCTGCGTCGGCCCCACAGGGTCGGGTAAAACTACGACACTGCATTCAGCCCTCGGACATATTAATACTCCAGAAAGAAAAATCTGGACTGCCGAGGACCCGGTGGAAATCACTCAACAGGGACTGCGGCAGGTCGAAGTGAAAAATAAAATCGGACTGGACTTCGCCCGGGTCATGCGGTCCTTTTTGCGCGCGGATCCGGATGTCATCATGGTGGGTGAAATGCGGGATTTTGAAACTGCCTCTATCGGGATCGAAGCATCCCTGACCGGTCACTTGGTTTTTTCGACGCTTCATACCAACAGCGCCCCTGAAACTGTGACCCGTCTTCTGGATATGGGATTAAATCCGCTAAACTTTTCCGATGCATTCCTCGCGGTGCTGGCGCAGCGCCTCCTCCGGCGCCTTTGCAAAAACTGCCGTAAGGAATATCATCCATCCCAGGAAGAATTCGATGAGATTGTCAATGACTACGGAAAAGATGAATTTCTTCAGACCGGATACAAATATACGTCGGATTTGAAATTGTATGGTGTTGTCGGATGCGATCAATGCAATGGTACCGGATATAAGGGACGCATGGGAATTCATGAACTCATGGAAGGTTCCATTGAAATTAAGCGGATGATTAAAAAGCAGGCAAGCGCTGAAGAGTTGTTTATTCAGGCAAAAAGAGAAGGAATGACGACCCTGATGCAGGACGGCATCTTAAAAGTTCTGAATGGACTTACGGATATGAATGAGGTTAGACGGGTCTGCATAGCATAAGAAGCGCCCGTATATGAAATTAATATCGTTTAGAGTCGGTTTGGCAATTCATTGATGCCGTTGACGAATTGATAAGTTATGATTACATGAAGCCTTCCTCAAAAGAATCAATCAGATATTCAAATCGTTTAATGGAATTTTTTAAAAGATTTTTTTCCGGGAAAAAACAGCAGGAAATTCCCAAAAGCCTGTATCAGAGGGATTATGACAGGTTCCCCATGGAGTTTGAAGTGCTGGTTACCATTGTTGACAGTAATGGCGAAAAGCACTACGACCGGGCCGAATTGCATGATATTTCCGGAAGCGGGGCCATGTTTTTTACGCGGATACCGGAGAAATATCATCTCGATCAGACTTTGCATTTGAAAATATTTCTTGCAGGGACGGACGATGTCCGCGGTTGTATCAAAGCTGAATCCTCGATCGTCCGGATGCAGGGAGTGAATCCCGCAGTCCCAGAGCCATCTGCTCCTTTAATGGGCATAGCTGTGAAATTTCAAAAGGCTTTTGAATTCGAGAGAGTCGATAGAAATTTTTTCGGTGATATAACATGAAGCCTGCTTACCGAAGGGATTTTTTCACAATCCATGAGAGAATGCTGGCCGGGTTTCTTCTGATTGCGATCATCCCGTGCCTGGTTTTGATTTATTTGTTGGTGTATGGGGAGGTCATCGCTACCCATGCGGCAATTTTGTATGCGCCTATGGTTCTTTTTTTGATCTTGATCGGCTATATTCTAATCCGAAGAACCGCCGACCATATTTATTATTTGAGTCAAGAGACAGGCATGTTGGAATCCGCTAAAAAGAATGGTCTTATCCAGATTCAGTCAGCCCGTGAGTTAAACGACATTGCGACTAATTTCAATTCGCTTCTCAATAAACTTGAGAAGATGAACCGGAAAAACCAGGAACAGGCAACGCAATTGATGGTCTATTCAAGGGACCTTGCATTATCTTATCAAAAGACAAAACAGGAGGAGGACCTCAGGAACCGATTGAGCCGCTATGTCGGGAACAATCTGGTTGAGAAGCTTATCAATTCAAGGTCCGGCGCGTTGGTTGAAACAGAACGACGTGAAGTGACAGTCCTTTTTGGCGACATCCGGTCATTCACCACCATTGCTGAACGCATGTCAGCCGAGGATGTGGTGTTAATGCTGAATCAGTATTTCAGCGTCATGGTCGACATTATTTTCAAAAACAGCGGTTTATTGGATAAATTCGTTGGGGATCAGATGGTCGCCGTGTTCGGGCTGGTTGAGGCGACGGGTAATGCGCCTGAAAATGCTATCCGCGCAGCCGTTGAAATGCAGGAAGCCACAGAGCAGATAATGAAGGAGCGAAAGAAGTATAACTTGGAATATTTCGAAATCGGCATCGGAATAAATACCGGAAAAGCAATTATTGGAAACATCGGCTCCTCCAACCGGCTTGACTACACAGTTATCGGCGACTGTGTCAATGTCGCCGCGCGATTGGAACAAATGGCCAAAGGCGGAGAGATCATTATCGGTGAACAGACATTTCTTCAAAATACAGGATATTTTGACATCGACAGCAGGGGAGAGGTTTATGTTAAAAACAAAAAAGAACCTGTTGTCTGTTATAATATTCTGCGGTAATCGCGACTGAAGAAGAACGATCGCATCTGTTGATAGGACACAGCAATTCATTGTTACAACTAATTTGAATCTATAGTTTAGGGGGAGAAATGAAACTATTAAACTCAACATCAAGTGTTTTTTTTATCGCTTTAGCGATCGCTTTAACAGGATTAAGTTTCAATTTATCATATGCTGAAATTGCTGTTTCTGACATTCGGGCGTTGGTTGTCGAAAAAGGGAATGAGAATTATTCGATATCAGTGCAGGCAAAAGTGACCAATCTCGGAGAGACTGACAATATCACGGTGGCGGTCATTGCCGTGGATATGAACGGCTACCAGCTTAAGGACGTTTTTTTAAACGGGCGGATAGAAAAAGGAAAAACGAAGATACTGAATGCATTTGTTCAGATACCCAAAAAAACATATGAAGACATCTTTAACTGGGAATGGCGGACAAATAAATAAATATGGCGGAAGTGCATGGGAATCGAACCCACCCGGGACGGTATTAGCGCCCCACACCGGATTTGAAGTCCGGGAGCCCCACCAGTGAGCTGCGCACTTCCGTTTTTATCCCCTTAATTTCATTGTGCAAATAACTAATAATAACTCATCAATGAAGTCAATAAATTTTTAGCAGTCCCTGTATTGTATGAATAAGAAAATGATTGATACACGGCGGTTGGCGGATACATTCCTTTCGCTTGCGTCCATAGACAGCATATCCGGACAAGAAAAACAGCTTGCCGAGGAGATCATTCGGTTGACAGCGCCGATAGTTTCAGAAGTCCTGATTGATCAAGCAGGTCTTCACATCGGAAGCAACACAGGGAATCTGATACTAAAAATCAAGGGCAACAGACCGGTTGCGACCCTGATGTTCAATGCGCACATGGATACTGTGGAACCGGGGTTGGGCGTTCGCCCTCAGTATAAAAACGGGATTTTTACCAGCGACGGATCAACCATACTGGGCGCAGACGACAAAGGCGCCATTGCGATTATTATTGAAACATTGAGAATCATCCATGAACAGGATCTTCCCCATGGCCCCCTGGACATTGTCTTCACCGTATGCGAAGAAATCGGGTTGAAAGGCATAAAACACCTTGATTTTTCAATGGTTGACGCTCAAATCGGATATGCGCTGGACACGGCGGACACCGAATGCATCATCACGAACGCTCCATCAGCCAATCATTTTGAGATAATTGTTCATGGCAAGGACGCTCATGCCGGCGCTGACCCGGAAAAGGGGATCAACGCCATTTCGCTCGCGTGCAAGGCGATAGCACAGCTTGAACTGGGAAGGGTGGATGAGGAGACAACCTGTAATATCGGGTTCATGGAGGCGCCGGGCGCCACCAATATCGTGCCCAACCGGGTGACCGTCAAAGGCGAGGTCAGAAGCCATGATGAAAAGAAGTTGGATGCGGTAACCAGCCGTATCATTTCAACCTTTGAAAATGTCATTGCCGACTTCAGGCTGAAGCGTTCAGATGATGGACTTCCCCGCATGGAAGTGCGGCTTGAAAATGAATTCCCCAAGACGGATATTCCCCATGATCATCGGGTCGTAAAGATGGCCCAAAAAGCAGCCGCCAATTTAGGAAGAGCGCTTTCTTTGAAAAGAACCGGCGGCGGATCGGATGCCAATATTTTTTTCAGCAAAGGGATTGTCACCGGCGTGATCGGCACTGGAATGAAAGACATTCACACGGTGCGCGAATCCATCCGGCTGGAAGATATGGTGAAAACCGTCTCGCTTCTGCTTGAAATTATCGATATTCATTCGCGAGAATCATTGTTATGCTGATCGCATATTTTGATTGTTTTTCAGGAATCAGCGGCAATATGACGCTGGGCGCGTTTATTGATATGGGCGCCGATGCCGACTGGCTTCAAAACACAATCCGGGAAACTCTCCATGTAGATTTTAAATTTCATGTGACGACCGTCCACCGTATGGGCATTGCCGCCAAGCACGTCGAAGTTGTTTCCGGGGACACCCATGAGCGTTATTATGACGACATATGCCGTTTGATTGAAATCGCGAATTTGACGGATAGCGTCAAAACAATCAGTCTCAAAATCTTCGATACCCTGGCTGAAGCCGAGGCAAAGATTCACGGCCATCCCAAGGGAAGGGTCCATTTTCATGAGCTGGGCGCTGTGGACGCCATTGTTGACATCGTCGGATCATCTCTTTGCGCAGATCATTTTAAGTTTGAAAAGATTATATCCTCAAGACTTCCTATGGGAAGGGGATTTGTAAAATGTGCGCACGGGATGCTGCCGGGACCTGCGCCCGCCACTCTGGAAATACTAAAAGATGTCCCGGTTTACGGAGCTGACGAGGATTTTGAGTTCGTCACCCCCACGGGCGCGGCCATTATTAAAACGCTCTCCGGGAGCTTCGGCGCCATTCCGGACATGGAGATTTCCAAAATCAGCTACGGCGCTGGCAGCAAAGATTTAGATTCTCTTCCCAACCTTCTGCGGATAATGGTCGGTGATGCGCCCGCGAATTCCGATACGGTTATCATCATTGAAACCAATATCGATGACATGAACCCGGAAATCTATGGGTACATTATTGAAAAGCTGCTGAATGATGGGGCCCTGGATGTTTGCCTGATACCGGTTCTGATGAAAAAAAACCGGCCGGGAACAATCCTGCAGGTGATGTGCAATCGGAATATTCAAGATCATCTGATTGCGATTATATTGACTGAGACCACGACGCTTGGCGTCAGGTACTATCCGGTTCAAAGGCGTGTTTTGAATCGCCAGGTTATAGAAATTATAACCCCTTTTGGAAAGGCCCCTGCCAAAATCATTCGTATGATTGATGGCAGTTCGCGTATTACTCCGGAATACGATTGGTGCCGGGATATCGCCAAAAGCCAAAAATTGCCGATACGCAAGGTTTATGATATTGTCGCTCAGCTTGCCGAAAAAACCATTGACTAAACTCTTCTCTCCGGAACTAACCCTTGACAGAAGCCCCGCCAGACTATAATAACAGTCCATGAAAATCCGGCCCCAAATAATTGAATTTATCGCTACGGCCGGGTATGTCGGGAGGTTGCCGCTGGCTCCGGGCACCTTCGGCTCATTCATTGGGCTTTTGATCCATTTTGCGACGCCGTCTTTGCCCCAAGGCTATCTTGTTTTTGGCTTGATCGGATTTGTGCTTTTGGCCGTCTGGATCGCCGGAGAAGCCGAAAAAATATTCGCTGCTAAAGATCCCGGGTTCATTGTTATTGATGAGGTCGCCGGTATGCTGGTGACGTTTTTTGCTTTTCCCCGGACGGTGTTTATCGGGATTGCCGGTTTTGTGATATTCAGAATGCTGGATATCTTAAAGCCTTTTCCAATAAAATATGTTGAAAAAAAATGCCCTGGCGGGATCGGCGTGGTCATGGATGACGTGATCGCCGGTCTGATGAGCAACGCGATGGTGCGTATTCTGCTGCTGCTGACCGCCCCATGTCAGTGAAGCTCTGCTGTATTGTTATCAGGCCTCTGGAAATATGGAATTTCAGGATGGTCCATGAAGCTGAATCCAACCGAAGATCATAATTTGCGGGCGTTTATTGCCGTTGAACTTCCGGAAAATGTGCGGTCAGCGCTTCGTCTGGTTCAGGAAAAGTTAAATTCATATCAATTTAAAATCACATGGACTAAGCCGGAAAATATTCATCTGACGATGAAGTTTCTGGGAGACATCAAACAGGAAAGGGTTGCGCCGATTGTCAGCGTCTTGGAGTCAGCAGCCAGGGACTGCAGGCCCATGACACTTTGCTCTCAGGCTATCGGCTTTTTCCCGGGCGTCAGACAGCCAAGGGTTTTGTGGACAGGTATTTCCGGACAGACTGAAGCCCTTGCGGAACTTCAGGGAAAAATCGACCGGGGCCTGGCCTCCCTTAATATACCAAGGGAAAAGAAGCCGTTTACCGGGCATCTGACGCTTGGCCGGATTAAGGGAGGAGGAAATCCCGGGATGTTTGTCGACATTATGAAAACATTTCAGAACATGAAAACCGATCCTTTTATGGTAGATTCTGTAAACTTATATCAGAGTAACTTAATGCCGTCCGGCCCCATATACTCAAAACTTTTCACAATGAAATTGGGATCGGCATAATTATTAACCCTTCGAGGAGGCCTTATGACCAAGAACACGGATAAAACAAAAGCTGTGGAATCCGCAATCAGTCAGATTGAACGTCAGTTCGGCAAGGGATCGATCATGAAACTTGGCGCCAATGTGGTGGTGAATGTTCCGGTGATCCCCACCGGGTCCATTGCCCTGGACAAAGCGTTGGGCATCGGAGGCATTCCGAGAGGGCGCGTGACGGAGATTTACGGCCCGGAAGCTTCCGGCAAGACGACGCTTGCGCTTCACGTGGTCGCAGAAGCCCAGAAACAGGGAGGGATTGCCGCATTTATCGATGCGGAACATGCTTTAGACACATCTTATGCCAAAAAACTCGGCGTCAATTGCGATGAGATGCTGGTTTCCCAGCCGGACACCGGCGAACAGGCTCTTGAAATCGCCGATATGCTGGTACGAAGCGGCGCTATTGACGTTCTGGTGATTGATTCGGTGGCCGCGCTGGTTCCGCGGGCGGAAATCGAAGGTGATATGGGGGATTCTCACATGGGCATTCAGGCCAGGCTCATGTCACAGGCATTGCGCAAATTGACGGGAACAATCAGCAAGACCATGACGTCGGTGAT
>JALOPH010000051.1 GCA_025453995.1 Desulfobacterales bacterium | reverse complement strand
TTCCCTGTTTTCAGGATAATAGGTCAGAAGCTTGGTGAAGGTGTCGGCAGCCTCCTGGTTTCTGCCAAGCTCCATCTGGGACTGGCCAAGATATAAATACCCGTCCGATCCGCCGCTTTTGAGACTTTCCGGGTTCTTGAGCATTTTTATGGCGCTTTCATAGTCTCCGGATAGAAAATAAACCCTTCCGAGGTCATTGATCAGATAAGGGTCGTTCGGGTTGGCCTCGTATGAAATTTTAAGATAGGGAATGGCTGCTTTTGAATTGCCGCTTCTTTCCTGGACCAGGCCATAGGCATATTGGGCCATGATATTTTGAGGGTCCTGGTCAATCAAACCCTGAAACTTCTGGACAGCCACTTCCCTGTTTCCATAAAAAGCGATCAGTCTGTATTTGGCTCTCATAAAATCATAGGATGGCTGTGGAAGCGGTTTTTCCTGGTTTTCAAGCAGCGTATCCAGATAGATGATCCGGTCTTCCGTGGCTGGATGGGTCTTTAAATAGGTGGGGATTTGTTTTGAGTCATACCATTCCACGGCCCGGATTTTCTTTAACACAGCCCTCAGCGAGGCGAGATCATATCCGGATTTCTGAAGGTACGCGCGCCCCACCTGGTCTGCCTGAACTTCGTTTTCACGGGTATAGGCAAGCACGGCCGTCTGCCCGGCAGCCATGGAGCCGATGGTTACCGCGCTCCCCACCGCTGATGCGCCGCCCAGTCCCATCAGAATTCCGGCAGCCACGCCGGCCAGGGTAGCCATGCTTGTTTTCTGAGATTTTGCAATGATATCGGAGATGTGCCGGCAATAGACATGGGCGATTTCATGGGCGAGCAGGCCGGCAAGCTCCCCTTCATCGTCTAAAACTTCAAAAAGCCCGCTGTGAATAAACACATTTCCCGCAGGCCCGGCAAAGGCATTGTAGGAATCCTGGCGCACAATATAAAAATGATAGCCAAACGGCTGGGATGGGAAATTCGATACGATTTTTTGCCCCACCTGGTTGATATAGTTTTGAAGCAGGGGGTCTTCGACGATCACATAGATCTGGCGGACCGCCTTCATGAATTCAATGGAAAGGTCTTCCTCTTCCCTGATGGTCAGCGCATGGCACGGCCGGGGGCAAATCCATGATGAAAGAAGGATGCATATCAGGCTAAAGGCAATTATTTGATTGAATAAACGCATAGTTTTTTTTGAGTTACGCTCTTTTTGTGTATACATAATCCAGAAGTCAGGAGCCAGAATCCAGGCTATATAAACGCAAATAACGAATAAAAAAAGGCAGCTATGATTGGACTATCGTTGCCTTTCATTCTGAACCCTGGATTCTGGCTCCTGGATTCAATGAAATTTAATCTTCTTTTCAAACATCGATTCTTATGATAAAGGCAAAATCATTATGGCACATATCATCTGCATTGCAAATCAAAAAGGCGGGGTTGGAAAGACCACTTCGGCGATCAACCTCTCCTCAGCCCTGGCGGTTTTAAAGAAAAAAACCCTCCTGGTGGATTGCGACCCCCAGGCCAACGCCACCACCGGGCTGGGAATCAATAAAAACGCCATCCAGAAATCCATCTATCACGGGCTTATCGGTCATGCGGATGCCGCATCGATCATCACCCCCACCGACATCGACGGACTGTGGGTGATTCCGTCGCGCACCGAACTCTATGGATTTGAATTTGAAATGATGGCAAACGAAGATCGGTTCAAGGTGTTGGGGCGCCTTTTGTCTTCCTGCAGGGACGGCTTTGATTACATCATCATCGACTGCCCGCCGTCCCTGAGCCTGTTGACCTTAAACGCCATGTCCGCGGCTGACTCCGTGCTGATCCCTCTGCAAAGCGAGTTTTACGCGCTCGAAGGACTGGGCCAGATTTTCCAGACCATCAAACGGATCAAGCAGGGCATGAATCCGGACCTGAAAATCGAGGGTATTCTGCTGACCATGTTTGACAAGCGGACCAATCTGGCCAACCAGGTGGCGGAAAATGCCGAAAAGCACTTTAAGGATATGATGTTCAACACCCGGATCCCCCGCACAGTGAGACTCAGCGAAGCTCCGAGCCACGGCAAGCCGATACTCCACTATGACCCGTCATCTCCCGGGGCCGAAGGATATCTGGCGCTGGCAAAGGAAGTGTTGAACGGGCGCCGCGCGAGACAGAACGTGGTTATTGTATAGATGGTTATAATAACGGAGGGCAGGAATGGGAAACCCTAAGACGCCGTCAACTGAGATGAGTTCAAAGGATAAAAAGATTAAAAAAACAGGGCTCGGAAAAGGACTGGATGCGTTATTTCCGGAAATTGAACTCAGCCCGCAAAGCCCTGCCGCTAATTTTTTCGAGTGCGACGTGGATAAGATTGCTCCCAACCCTTTTCAGCCCCGCCGGCAATTTGCTGAGACCGAAATGGCGGACCTGGCCGATTCCATCAAAACCCAGGGCATCCTTCAACCATTGCTGGTAAGGCAATCCGGCGGCAAATACGAACTGATCGCGGGCGAACGCAGGCTTCGGGCCGCCAAGCTGGCCGGACTGTACAAGGTTCCGGTCATGGTTAAAGAAATTAAAGATGCCGAGCTCCTTGAGTTGTCGATTATTGAAAATATCCAGCGCCAGGACTTAAATCCCATTGAAGAAGCCGAAGCCTACCAGCAATTGCTTTCCGAATTCAAACTGACCCAGGATCAGGTCGCGAAAAGGGTGGGCAAAAGCCGGCCGGCCATCGCCAATTTCCTGCGCTTAAACCAGCTTCCCCAGGAGATCAAATCATCCCTTAAAGACGGCGCTTTGACCACGGGCCATGCCCGGGCCCTGCTTGGCCTTTCCACCACCGCGCTTCAGCGGAAAGTCGGGAAACTGGTATTGGACAAAGGCCTATCCGTCCGGGAAACGGAAAGGCTGGTGCAGCGGCTTATGTCCGATCCGGGCGCAAAAAAAATTGCTGTTAAAACCCAGGATGATATTTATTTTAAAAGTGTTTCAGAGGAGCTTTCCCGGCATTTCGGCACCAAGGTTTTAATCAAGCGAAAAGGCCAGCAGGGCAAGCTGGAGATTGAATTTTACTCCGATGACGACCTGGACCGGGTGCTGGGACTATTGAAAGCAAGTTAGCACACTCCAAATTATAACGCTCAAAAATAATCCGGCTTGTATGAATAAAAAATCATCATGCCAGTCCACATTATCATAGATGGGTATAACCTCATCCGGCAATCGGCTTCCCTTAAAAAAATCGATCAAAATGATTTACAGCTTGGCCGGGAGGCATTGATCGACCGGCTGGCAGCCTACAAACGGTTCAAAGGGCATCAGATTACGGTGGTTTTTGACGGAAGCCCGGATTTTTCACATTTCGGATCGCCCCAGCAGGAGAAGGGAATAAAGGTTAAATTTTCAAAACACGGTGAAAGTGCCGATGCCGTCATCAAGCGGATGGCTTCCCAGGAAAGGGAAAAAGCCCTGATTGTCAGCTCGGATAATGATGTGGTCAGGGTTAGCGCATCCTACGGCGCGGCGGTCATCAGCGCCGGAGAATTTGAGGAAAAGATGGCGCTTGCCGCCATGATGGATATCAGAGGACAATCCCTTGAATCCGGCAGCAGTGAGGGGTGGGCTGCTACCACAAAGAAAAAAGGCGAAGGCAAAAAACTGCCGAAAAAAACCCGGCGGAATCAAAAGAAACTGACGAGACTGTAAAATATAAAAAAGAATCCAGGAGCCAGAATTCAGAATCCAGAAGAAGAAAAGCATGTACAATAGCAGGAGAAAAATAAAGTCAAATGGGAAGAAAGGCAGCCAAGGAATTTCAGGACTTGATCGTGTGGCAAAAGGCGCATGAATTTGTAATATCTTAATACCGTTATTCTGAATTAATGGTAAAAATTGAAGAAGTGAGCAAACTTCTGGAAGCCGATATCTCAACTATAAGGAATTCAATAACCTAACCACTTGATTATAGATTCCATATTTTTATTTTGATTTTATTCTGGATTCTGGCTACTGGATTCTGGATTCTCATTAAAATTAAATATATCAAACTATTATCTTATGCTAAAAATCTGCATCATTGACGGACAAGGCGGCGGCATCGGCGCCGCCATCATCAAGCGGCTCAAGGAAACCTATGAGGAAACCATAGACATCATTGCGCTGGGAACAAATGCCATTGCCACATCCCAGATGCTCAAGGCCAAGGCCAACCGGGGCGCGTCCGGCGAAAACGCCATTGTGCAAACCGTCCGCCAGGCCGATATCATCATCGGCCCCATCGGCATTGTCATGGCCCATGCCATGATGGGGGAAGTCACCCCGAAGATGGCCGAAGCCGTAGCCGCCTGCCCGGCCAAAAAGTACCTGATTCCCCTTTCCCAGGAAAATATGGAGATCGTGGGCGCTGCGTCGGTCCCCCTCCCCCACCTGATTAATGAATTGATTGAAAAAAATCTAAAGGAGTTAAAGATCCAGCAGTAATTTTAAAATTTCGCTGAATTTATTTTATTGACCAGGTGCGGCACAAGTGTTACAAATCAATTGAAAAGGAAATTATCAACATGCCAGCTAAAAATCCTCGCATCAACATTGTGGTAGAGCCGTCCCTGTATGCTGCCATACAAGATTTGGCGGAGAAAAAAGGAATGTCATTATCAATGCTTACAAGGGATTTAATCAAAGAATCCATTGAAATCTATGAAGACAGGGCTTTCTTAAAAATAGCAGAAGCAAGGGATAAAACATTAAATCCGAAAACCGCTTTTTCACATGAAAAAACCTGGGAATAGCCGATGACGTTCACGCTGCGCTATCATCCGGATGTCCGGGATGTGGAGTTACCATTAATTAACAAGAATATTAAACAAAGGATAAAAAAAGGAATTGAGGAAAGACTGGTCATCGCACCTGAGAAATACAGCGATCCTTTGCGGAAAACATTGAAAGGATATCGGAAGATGAGAATCGGCGACTACCGGGTTTTATTAAAAGTCATTGGAGCCCAAATATGCATCCTCGGCATCCGGCACCGAAAAGACGCTTATCAGAAAATTGCCGGAAGAGTTTAGAAAAAATCCATTTGTCTGAACGGAAACACATATTCCTCTCCCCTTGAGGGAGAGGGGATTTTCGTTCAAGCACTATTTATCACTCAAAAGCTTGACCTGGTTGCACTGACCGGTAAAAACCCAATAAAATTAATTAAGGATAACTAATCTAATGTGTGAAGCAAGCGCTTATATCATTGACGGCGACACGCAGGAATTGATCATGGAAGCGGTTGATTCGGTGGAGCCGGAAGACGGCGGGTACAAGCTCGTCAATATTTTCGGCGAGCAGAAGTTCATCAAGGGGACCATCCATTCTCTTTCTCTTGTGGAGCACAAAATTTTTCTAAAAAAGGCTTCATGAAAATCACCATCGCCAAGACGGCCGGCTTCTGCATGGGCGTCCGGCGTGCTGTGGAAGTGGCTTTAGACGCATCCAACCGGACCACCGACCCCATCTATTCCTACGGCCCGTTGATCCACAACCCCCAGGTGTTGAACATCCTTGAGGAAAAAGGAATTTCTGTAATCAGCGCGATCCCTGAAAACGGATCGGGCACCGCCATCATCCGGGCCCACGGAATCCCGCCCAACGAACGGGACGCGCTGGCCGGGGCCGGTTTTGATATTATCGACGCCACCTGCCCCAAGGTGATCAAGGTCCAGTCCATCATCGCCAAGCACGCCAGGCAGGGATATGCGGTCATTATCATCGGTGACCGGGCCCACCCGGAAGTCCGGGGGCTGATGGGATATGCGGGAAGCAATGGCCATGTGGCGGAAAACATGGCTGAACTCGAAGCCCTGCCGGTGTTTGAACAGGCCATTATCGTGGCCCAGACCACCCAGAACACCGCCTTTTATGATTCCGTAAAAGCCTGGACTGAAAGGCTCCACCCGAACTACAAAGTCTTTGACACCATCTGTGCGTCCACTGAAAACCGCCAGGATGAAGTCAAAAACCTGGCGGCAACAGTGGATGCCGTGGTGGTGGTGGGGGGATTTGACAGCGGCAACACCCGGCGTCTTTATGAAATCGCCAGGGAAACCAAAAAACCGGTCATCCATATTGAAACAGAGGCGGATCTGAATGTGGACGATCTCGGCAACGCCGGACATATCGGCATCACCGCCGGCGCGTCCACACCCAACTGGATCATCAAACGGGTTTACCGGGAACTGGAAAATCTATATGTCTATAAGCATTGCAGGTTCAGAAGATGGCTGTTTCAGATTCAGCGGAATCTCCTGCTCTCCAACATCTATCTGGCTGTGGGCGCGGCCGGGCTCACTTATGCGTCCATGCTGCTCCAGGGTTTAACCCCGAAAATCTCCGCGATTTTCATGGCGCTTTTTTACCTGCTGTGCATGCATACCTTCAACAACCTGGTGGACATCACCTCCGACCGTTACAATGATCCGGACCGTGGCAGTTTTTACAGCAAAAACAAGTCTCTCCTGTGGGCCCAGGCCGCTCTTTCAGGAATTGCCGGACTTATAACAGCCATATGGATGGGACCCTTGATCGTGTTGCTTCTGGTGTGTATGAGTTTCATGGGGATCATCTACATCATCAGCCTGGTGCCGGAAACCGTCCGTTCGGGCCTTCCGCCGAAAATCAGAAACATCCCGGGATCAAAAACCATCCTCGTGGCCCTGGCATGGGGGATCGTAACATCCATTGTACCGGCCATCCATGGATTCGGGCAAATTCAGGCCGGCACCGTCATTGTCTTTTTCTGGTCCGCGTGCCTGGTATTCATCCGGACAGCATTTTTTGACATCTTAGACATGCAGGGAAGCCGGATCACCGGCAAGGAAACCATCCCGATCCTGCTGGGCGAGGAAAACACAATGAATTTATTAAAAATATTTTCCGCAGCGGCAGTTGCTTTGATCAGCCTGTCCAGTATCGCCCGGCTGGTGTCGCCCCTGGGATTTCTGCTGGGCGTGTGCCCGCTTTCCATGCTATTTTTTTTATTCGGTTATGAGAGGGCAGGGTTCTCTCCCGGCTTGAAACAGGTATTGCTGATGGAGAGCCATTTTATTCTGGCGGGGCTTATGGCAGTCTTGTGGGCAATATTTTGATTCCTACTCATGCAATCTGGAGTTTGTTTTGCATTTTTTTAAACCGCAGAATATCGAACAAGGAATATGGAATTTCGAAGTAATGTCCTTACTTCTGCGGTTCGAAATTCCTTGTTCGATATTCGAAATTTCAATATTTTTTTTATTTTCCCCAAAGCGGCGGTTCGGCGCCGGATAGGAGCCGCCGGATATTATCCCGGTGACGGTATATCACCAGGGCGGAGATAATCAGGGCGCATCCGGTCAGCGTCATGGACCGCTGGGCCCACATGACGGCGGCCGGAAGAACTGCAGCAGCGGACAATGAACCCATCGAGACCCGTTTTGAAAGCATGACGGCCAATATAAACACCAGCAGGGATATGGCCAGCGCCGGCCATGAGAGAACCGCAAAACATCCGGCGGCTGTAGCAACGCCTTTTCCGCCGGTTTTAAATTTCAGATACACCGGGAAAAGATGACCGCAAAAAGCGGATAACGCGACCAGTGAAACCCAGATTTCCTTGCAGGACATGTCATCGCCCGCAACTATCCCGGCAAGATATACAGGGACTGCTCCTTTTAAAATATCGCATGCCAGGGTGATGACGGCAAGCCCCCATCCGCCGGCCCTCCGGACGTTGGTGGCGCCGATATTGCCGCTGCCGACCTCCCGGATATCGGTCGATTTAAACAGCTTCACCAGGATCAGGCCAAAGGGGATGGAGCCGAGAAGATAGGCGAATAACAACAGGCCCAGTACTATGATGACGTGATGGTGCATGTGTTGAGTCAGGTTCCAGGTTCAGGGTTCAGGGTTTAAATCATTTTAATGAAACTGAATTTCATTCAGCGTTTTTGAAACCGCAGAATATCGAACACCGAATATCGAATGATGAAGTGAATGCCTTTAAAATTCTGCGGTTCCTTGTTCTGCGGTCCGATATTTTTTAGAAATCTTAATGAAAAACCCTGTCAACTGTAAAGTAAATTAATTATGGAGCCCATTGAAATCCCCATTAACGGCGAACTGGATCTGCACACTTTCCAACCGGGCGAGGTCAGGAATCTTCTCGGGGATTATATTGCCGCCTGCCTTGAAAAGAAAATATTTTCACTTCGCATCATCCACGGCAAAGGCAAGGGCATTTTAAAACAAAAAGTCCATTCCATCCTTAAAAAAAATCCCCATGTCGCCTCTTTTACTGATGCGCCTGCCGAAGCAGGCGGCTGGGGCGCCACCCTGGTCAGCTTGAAAAAACCAGCCTGATGGCCGGCAAAAACCCCCTTGTCTCTGATAACTCATAATGTTAATGGTCTTTTTGACACTCATTTAACTTATTAATTCTTTGCGGGAAAGGAGAATCCTTTTCCGCTTTATAAAAAAGCGCAACTGCGATTTTTTATGGATAAAAAAATATTTGCCGCGCTCTTTTCCTCCATCTTCGCTGCTGTGACAGGCGTGGGGATTGTGGTCCCCCTGCTGCCGGTCTATGCCCATGAACTTGGCGCCAGCGGCGTCTATATTGCCCTGATCTTCGGGGGGTTCTCCCTGAGCCGGACTTTTTTTCTGCCGTATTTCGGGAAACTGTCGGATAAAAAAGGCCGGAAGCCCTTCCTGACCATCGGGCTGTTTTGCTATTTTCTCATTTCACTCGCGTTTATGCTTTCTGATGATCTCAACTCACTGGTGATCATCCGTATTATCCAGGGAGTGGCCTCGGCCATGATCATGCCGGTGGCCCAGGCGTATATGGGCGATATCACCCCCATAGGAAAAGAAGGCATTTCCATGGGAATGTTCAACATGTCCATATTCATCGGATTGAGCATCGGCCCCCTGCTGGGAGGCGCCATCAAAGACACGTTCACGATTCAGGCCGCTTTTGCCTGCATGGGGATTCTGGCTTTCGGAGCGTTTTGCCTGAGCTATTTCTTCCTGCCGGCCATGGACCAGGAAAGGGTGATCATGGGGGAATATCATCCGGTGGCCTGGCGGAGTCTCATATATGACCGGCGTATGGTTGGGCTTTTTGTGTTTCGCATGGTCTATACCACCTGCATCGGCATCATCTGGGGGTTCCTGCCGGTGCTCGCCGATACAGATTTTTCCCTGTCCAGCTCGGCCATCGGGTTTCTGGTCATGCTGGGGATCGCGGTCAGCGGCATCATGCATATCCCCATGGGCATCATCGCCGACCGGTTTGACAAACGCATGCTGGTGGTGGCCGGCGGGTTGATTTCGTTTGTCTCCATGTTCATGGTGAGCTGGGCGGGAGGATTCTGGGATCTTTTCTGGGCCAATATCATTTTCGGCATCGGCGGCGGTATTTCACAGCCATCCATTATGGCGCTTGCCGTAATATCCGGAAATAAGTTAGAGGCGATGGGCGCCGTCATGTCGCTGATGACCGTTGCCCACAGCCTGGGCATGCTGGTGGGGTCCATGTTCGGGGGCCTTGTCATGGATCTGTTGAATTTAAAATATGCGTTTGGCATGGGGGGATATCTTCTGCTGGCAGGAACCATCGTATTTGTTGCCGGGGAATATTTTTGGAAAGAGAAATAAATTGCTTTAAGCATCCTGCTCGTACTCGTACTCGAAAAAGCCGATTACGAGTACGAGTAGGAGTGCGAGAAAAAAGACATATCAAAATATCTTCAGCAAGAGGCGCTGGATGAAATAAATGGATATTGATCCGAAAAAACCATATGCCGTCATTTCCGGGGATTTCATCGGATTTTCCCATCTGCCGCTGAAATACCGGAAGGGGATGTATTTCATCCTTAAAAACGGCGGCAAGGAACTGGCGGAAGCTTTTCCGGGACTCATGCCCTGCGCCCCCGATATGTTCCGGGGGGATGGCTGGCAGATGCTGCTGACTGATCCGGCGTTCTCGCTCCGGGCCGCTCTTTATTTGAGGGCCTACATCCGTTCCAGAACATCGCCCAAAAAAATCGACACCCGCATGGCCATTGCAGTCGGAAAGATCGATTATGTTCCGGAAAACCGGGTGTCCGCCGGAGACGGGACCGCGTTTAGATTGTCGGGCAAACTGCTGGAAAAGATCATGCGGCAAAAATCCTCGCGCATGGCCTTTGTCATGGAAGACGCGAAATCATCACTCCGCCTTGACCGGCTCGTGCGGCGCGTGGATCCATTTGCCGCTCGGCTGACCCAGACCCAGGCGCTGGCTGTGGCCGCGGCATTGAAGGATCAGCCGCGATGCCATGGTCCTGCAATTCAAGGTGGCGAGCATTCCCCTGAGAAAGTTGCACGGCCTTTGATCCGCGCCGGCTGGCCGTTGATTCTGGGAACCATTTCTGATTTTGAAATGGCCCTGTGGTGAAAAATACGAAATCTCCCTTCTCTCCTCTTTGCCAAAGAGGAGAAACCATCATCAATCCGGATTTCGGTTCAAGCCGCCGTAAACCATCAACCCAGCCGATGACAAAAAGAAAATCGCACCCAGCAGGACCACCGGCGCATAGGTCATGGCGCCGCCGGTCAATCCCCGCAATATCAGCCCGATGGGCATCAGAAACGCCAGTACGCCCAGCGTCGAACACCATTTTTTAAGTTTCTCGCTTAAACTCAAGCGATCAATCAATCCTCCTAAAATCAAATTATAGAGAGCAAAGGGCATACCGTGGCTGTGGCCTGCTCTCAGTAAAAATCGGGAAAGGGTCATAGCGTAAAACCCTTTTTCAAAATACGGATCGACAGAAAACCCCAGCACAAACCCGCCGAAAGCGCCGATGAAGATGACAATGCCTCCGGCGATGATATTTTTCCTTCCAAACTTCATCATTCTCACCCTGCCAAGTTCTTTGTTTTTTTAATGCATGCCGTTCCCGCGCAGGCGCGCGTGAACAACAAATAATTTTTTCGCCACCCGACAGGGGGGTGAATAAATTATTCGACAATCTTTTTTCGGCTCACCGGCGTCATCACCAACCGGAACCCGATATAATTCCCTTTGAATTCCTGATTCACGCTGGCCCGGTAAGCGCACCGGAGCTCATGGGGGGAATTGCTCCAGCTCCCGCCGCGGATGACCCGCTTGATTCCATCGGCGGTGATGACCGGATTCTCTTTGTCATGTTTTTTATAGGCGGATTCGCTGTAGATATCCAGGCACCATTCATAGACATTGCCGCTCATGTCAAAAATCCCCAGGGCGTTGGGAAGTTTCTGCCCCACCGGCTTGGAGATCATGCCGCTGTTTGCCGAATACCATGCAAAATTAGCGAAATTTTTACCGCCCGCATATTTATGGGGCTGCCCGCCGCTCCGGGCCGCGTATTCCCATTCCGCCTCCGTGGGGAGTCTGAAATGGTATTTCCCCTTGTTGACTGAAATCAGCTTTTGAATGCACTCCTGGGCGTCGTTCCATGATACCTGGTCCACCGGATGATCCTTGCCCATTTTAAACCAGGATGGATTATTGGGCCGGACTTTTTTCAAAAACGGATTGGACATCACGGCCTCCCATTGCTCCTGGGTGACGGGATATTTGCCCATCCAGAAACCGTCGATGTATATCTCATGCACAGGGAACTCATCCTTGTTCCCTTCCCCGTCCCAGTTGCCGCATCCCATGCGAAAGGAGCCCGACGGCACCCAGGAAAACTCCATGCCGGTGACCGGTTCCTCCCAGGTATCGCCGCTTTTATACATGTCGCCCGGCATCTTGTGGACAGCCGGCTGACGCATATTTTTCGGATCTTCATGTATTTTTATACTCTCAGCCGGGGCTGCTTTCCGGTCATCGTTTACGGAAGGAACATCCACCGAGATCTGCTCTTCAATGGTGTATCTTTTTTCACCGTCGAGCACTTTGATGATTTCCATGAAATTCGCAGGCCGCTCCGCTGAATTAAACTTCAGGCACTGGTCGATCAGTCCCTGGATAAAATAAGGCATGTCTTTCCGGTTGAAGGCAAGGCCCTGTTCCTTTATCTTCCGGATGCGTTCCGTAAAATCCATGTTTTCATAGGGCAATGCGCCGGACCATATAAAATAGGATACAAACCCATAGGAATAGATCAGGCTCGCCACGCCTGCGGGTTCATTTTTTATAATCAGCTCAGGCGCTGACCAGTTGGGCGTAAACTGGGCATGGGCGGAAGTGGACACGCTGCTGATCCTCTGGACGCCGCCCAGATCGCCGATGACCATTCGGCCTTCCTTGTTGATGAGCAGATTGGATGGCTTTAAATCCTTGACGATAAAAGCATCCACCGTCCGGTTGGACAGGCGGTTTAGAATTTCCGCCAACTCCCGCATCAGGCGCTTTGCCCTGACCGGCGGCAAAGGGTAATTGTCGAGCACCAGATTGGCGAGGTTTTCAGGGCAGACTTCCATGAGGATAATCAGATATGCCTTGGCCTGATGGTTGGAGACGATCTTGTCCATCAGATGAAAATCATGGATCTCGATGACGCCTTCGCCTTTAATCTTTCCATAATATGCCTGGACCGCGTGAAAATCATGGGATATCTTGGAGTCCAGCTCTTTCTGGGTCCGATAGGACAGGGACCGCTCGACCATGATGGGAACGACTTTTACGGCCCGTTCCTTTAAATTGTCCCGGACATGAAATACCGTCCCATAAACGCCTTCACCGATTTTTCGGATCACCTCATACGTGGGGAGGCATTTTTTGATTATTTCTTCCATATTTTTTTGATGTCCCAAAAAACATTCAATGGTTTATCTCAACAACGATAAAACTTGTATTATCGGTTAAATGTTTCCGTTTGACCATTTCAAACAAGCGGGGTGCCCCGTCGCCGAAAGAGGCCGACAGGCAGTCGTGAATCTGAACTTCCCGCATGGCGTCCACTAACCCATCCGAACAGAGCAGATATATGTCGCCGTCATCCAGGGGCGCTTCATGCATGTAAATGCCATGACGGTCCCATTCATCGCCGAAAATCGGCCCGAATCCGAATTCAATGAGGTTTTTTAGCGGGTGGTCCTTGGCGGCGCTGGAGGAGATCAGCGATCTGTCCACCATCTCCTGAACCAGCGAATGGTCATGGGAAATGTATATCAATCCTTCGGGCGTGACTTTGTAAGCCCGGCTGTCCCCCGCGTTGAATGCTATCACCCGGCGGTCTGCTACAACAAGGCCGGCCGCGGTTGTTCCGGAATTCTCCGGGAGTTTTTCCAGGGCGGCATCCTGAACACCGGCCAGCATCTTTTCAAGCTTTTCGGCATCGGCAATATATTGATGGGAAATGCTTTTCAACTGTCCGCATATAAACCGGCTGGCCTCATCGCCTTTATCGTGGCCCCCCATCCCGTCGCAAACCGCCAGCAGCATGGTTTCAGCGGCAATCGTCCTTTCAGAAACGAATTCGTCCTCCTGAATCAGGTCGATGCCGTCAAAGATACAGTCTTCCTGGATGGGGCGGATGCCAATGGTCATGGCTGAAAACACGCGAAATTGCATAAACAAATACGATTGTCCCTTAATTTTTAAGAGAAATGGGCTTTGGGAAGAATCATGACAGACTCGGCTAAATTATTCAACCGGGTTTTTGCCATCTTTTGGCATATAAAACAGGCTAAAACCGGTATCCAATCTGGACGCAAAACCGTCTGCCGAATCCGGGGAGCTGATTGGGGCGGGAATAGACCCTGTAATCCCAAGAACTCTGGGCGTCCATATTCAATCCATACCAGACATCGGTATCCAGGACATTATCGATTTTAAAAAGACAGTAACATCGATCCAATCCCACGACAGTCAAATCCTGCCGGGCGGCGATATTCAGGCTGAAACTGCCCGGCACGTCATATACTTTATAGACTTCACCGGAAGGCGCGTCTTCTAAATTGTTGACTGCCGGGGTGTACATGGTAATCGATGAATTATAATATATCTCCGCCGCAAGCGTTGTTTTTGTCCGGGTTCGATAGGACGCCCCTGCCTTAAAAAGCGATTCCGGGGAGTCTAATGAATCGTAGTCGTTGGGTTCGCCGGTCATAAAACGCAAGGCATCCGTGGGCCGTCTCAGCCGGTAGGCGGTGACGCTTGTCCATCCTTCCAGACCGTATTCATTCACGTAATTCAAGGCAACCGAGCCGCCGGTGTTGCGCCAGCCGCTGCCTTCTGAAAAAGAGGAGAGCGCCGGACTCCATTGATAAGTGATGTTGTTTTCGAGATAAAATACAT
The DNA here is from genome assembly GCA_025453995.1 of Desulfobacterales bacterium. Lineage (GTDB taxonomy): Bacteria > Desulfobacterota > Desulfobacteria > Desulfobacterales > Desulfosalsimonadaceae > JALOPH01. Next base: position 4,190 of record JALOPH010000051.1, on the reverse strand, counting down.
TGACGGTGAAATTGACCTGGTCGGAAAGCTTAAACGACCCGATGGCTTCGTAATCCTCTGTTTCCTCTGATTCAGCTTCTCCCAGGCTTGCAGGCAAACGGATCAGCTCCTGGGGAGGAACCGCCCGAAAAGCCCTTGCATAAATCAGCCGGATATTGTCCGTGTCGTTGAAATAATAATTAACGGACAGTCTCGGTGAAAAATCATCGGCGCTGGAATCGTCCTTGCGGATCGGGGAATACCCGCCGTCAACAGCCTCATACAACTGATCGCCGCCCAGCTGGCGATACACATCATCCACTTTCTGATAGTCATACCGCAGGCCGGTGATGACAAAAAAGCGGTCCATGGGTTTGACCGTGGCCTGGACCCACCCGCCCATGTACCACCCCTCGTCGGTGATGCCGCCAAAGGGCGACCACCCGATGAATTCACCGTTCCGGTATTCATACCATTGATAATTTTCGTACCGGGCGTTTTCGTAATTCGCGCCGGCCTGAATAGTGAGCAGCTCGGTTTTATAAGGCGTCAGCTGAAACTCCAGGCCCACGGATTTGTCCACGCCGGCGTAATTGAACTGGCTGCCGCCGCCGTTGGCATCGGCGCTGGCGTCCGAAAACAGCGCCTTGTCCAGGGTTGATGTGTAATCGTAAAAACCGTTGTTTCCATCTCTCAGCCAGCGCGGCGCGGCATAAATGCTGGTCAGGCGATATTGCGAAAGCGACACGTCGCCAATGGCGTCCGCAGTGCTGTAGTCGGAAATTTCACGGTTGGTATTGATGTTATAGCTGATTCGCGCCAGGATGTCGTATTTGGAAAGGGCGCTTTCTGTGGGCTGCCATTCCAGAAACACCGCGCCAGTGCCCCAGGAACGGAGATTGTCCGGATGGTTAAAGGTGAGATTGTCCTTGGGCCAGACCCAGGAGGTTGCTTTGGTGTGGGAAAAAGATCCCAGCGTCAAATCCCCGGCATTGAACCTGAGGTTGAAATTGGGAATTCTTTCCCCGCCGTCAAAGGATTCATCGTCCACATCCCAGTAAAAATCCGTATATGTCCTTATCTCCGCCTGATCGCTGCCATGATGGGCTTTGGATCCTGTCCAGGGTTTTTGGAAAGAAGATGTTTGGGTATCATAGAGGATGTCGCCGTCAAACCAGTACGCATCCATGATCAGGCTCATCTTTTCTGAAAACCGGTGGTTCAGGTCCGCCTGGTATTTATAAACCGCGGATTCTTCCGCGATCTGGTCCACGCTAAAAGATGCGCCTCCATGGCTTTGTCCGATGCCCGTATCGCCCGCATTCCGTGTGATGATGTTGACCACGCCGAGAATGGCGTTGTTGCCGTACAAAGCCGCGCCCGGTCCCCGGATCACTTCGATCCGATCCACATCCGACAGGTCTCCGATGACATCCGGATAAAAATCACCGAAATGAAACCGGTCGTTGATGCGATGCCCGTTGAGCAGATAAAGCACCTGACGGCGGGTGTTATTGGTGAAAAACCCCCTAAAGTCCGCTCCGGAGTTGTGCCCCTCGTAACGTGTGTAAACTTCCGGAACCCTGGCCAGGGCTTCTGACAGGTTGCGGTATCCATACCGCTTGATATCCTCGGCTGTGATCACTGTCATGGCTGACGGCGCATCCGCTACTTTCACAAGGCTTTTCGTGGCAGTCACCACCTCCAGGTTCATCAGGTCTTCAAGGGAAAGGTCATAGATGCTGCCATCCGTGTCTTTTTGGGATGCTTCAGATAGCGGGGCATAGTAAGAGGACATGAAACACAATATGATGAAACCGGCTATCCATGGCACGTTTTTTTTCATACAGGCGCTTTCGTTAAAATGAACATGGATGAAATGAAATGCCAGAAGGTTTTGTTATTTATTTTATACGTTTATATGAAAACGATGTCAATAAATCATCGGCGTATTTTTATCATCGGATAACATAAAATGCCATATTGTTTTAATCAATCATCTCACTGTTAATTATACGGCCTTACCGTCGAAGAAATAAATATCATCAAATCCAAAGTCCGGTAATCCTAATTTCTACTCTTACTCATACTCGAATCATCAAAAAACGATTACGAGAACGAGTGGCGAATAATTATTCGCCCCTGCAAAAGGCTCTCCGGTTCTTATCGATAAAAAAGTTGAAACATATCCATTGGACCCGCCGCCATCATCCCATGGCTTTGGACGCCAAAATGGCTTCAATTTCATCTGAAGATTTTTGAAGCACTGTCGCCAAGGCCCAGCGGTTGTCCTGTCCCAGGGCGGGGGCCGGGCCACGGGCTTTAACCAGGCTGTTTAACGCTTTCAGGGCCGGACCGAAAATGGTGATCAACCCGGCCCCGGGCTGGTCAATATCCACCAGCAAGCCCCGGGCCAGGGTATGCGGGTGTTCGATGACCTGTTTGACGTTGTTGACAGTGGCGGCCGGAACCCCGTGGGACCTGAGTGTTTCCACGACGGCTTTGGCGGTCTGGGGGCGGGTCCATTGTTCGATGATTTTCTTGAGATCCGGCTCGTTCTGGTTCCGGGCGAAAAAATTCGAAAACCGGTCGTCCCTGGCAATTTCCTGTCTTCCCATAGCTTCGCACAGGCATTGGAATGGATGGTCTCCCGCGCAGATGATGAACACATATCCATCGGCAGCGGCAAATGTGTCAAAAGGCGTCACATAGGGATACCGGTTGCCGGTTCGCGCCGGAATGGTTCCGTTGACTGTGAAATCCACGAATTTGGCTTCCAGAAGCTGAACGGCCACATCAAACATGGCCACATCCAAATGTTCGCCTTCTCCGGCCCGCTCCCTGGCGAACAAGGCCGCGCAGATGCCGAACGCCGCATACATGGCGGTGCAGATATCCACGATCAGGGTTCCGGCCCGCAGCGGCGGGCTATCCGGGTAGCCGGTGGTGCTCATCAACCCGCTGATGGCCTGGATGACCGCGTCATAGGCCGGCTGGCTGGACAGCGGGCCGGTCTGGCCGTAACCTGAAATCGAACACATCACCAGCCTTGGATTGACTTTTTTCAGCTCCGCATAATCGAGTCCAAGACGTTTCATCACGCCGGGCCTGAAATTTTCCACCAGCACATCGGACTTGGCAGCCATCTCCTTAAACAGCGCGACGCCTTTTTCATTTTTTACATCAACGGTAATGCCTCGCTTGCCGCGATTTAAAGCAACAAAAGAAGCGGACTGGTTTTCCTTGTATGGCGGAAACAGCCGCGCTTCATCCCCCAGGCCGGGTTTTTCCACCTTGATGACTTCCGCGCCCAGATCGCACAGAAAAAATGTGCACCCCGGACCGGCCACCGTTGTGGTAAAATCCATTACCCGAACACCTTCGAGCATTGATCGCATGGACATTCTCCTTTTTTAAAAAAATGGATTGGTTTTATAGATAAAATGCTGCTGAGTTCGATGAGACAACTGCAATCCCGATGCCAAAAATTTTAATGGCCGCAAAATTAATAAACTTCTAAGGAGGTTGTCGCATTCAGTCTGGTTTTGGAGGGACGGTTTTCATACGCGCACCCGATTATTGCATCAATTTCGAGTGCGCAAGGGCGCACGCGCATGAATCATAAGTTGTTTTCTGTAACACTAACGCAGAGCGGGATCGATCGACAGATATTTTTACAACATGCCAAAACATCCTGCACTTGAGGCATTTGCTGAATTTGATACTTTTCCCCCCTGGCGGGGGAGGGCAAGGCGAATGAACATCATTGAATCCGAGGCGCGGGAATCTGATTGAAACAAATTTTACACGGAAACCGCTTCACCATCGAGCGCATGGTGTTCAATGGGGTTGTCCAAATCCGCATTTTTTTCCTTTGAGTTCTTTCCTTTCCGCTCCTGATCATCAATAAACACTTCCAGGGACCGGTCTCTCTTAGAATTCATCAATTGGATGACGGAATCGGCAATTTTGGCCGCGTTGCGCTCGGCCGGGAAAAAACTCGGGGTTCTCAAAACAGAGACAAGGGATTTTTTCCCGTCGGAAATGGAGCTTTCAATAATGGGACCGTCATAAACCTCTTCGTGAAGAAATGAATAATCTTCCGGGCGGAGCATCGAAGTCTGCGTGTTGGTGAGATTTTTTTCAATGACGGCAAATTCTTTTATGACCAGCGTGTGTTTTTTAACATCTTGAATAATAACATACTTTTG
>JALOPH010000234.1 GCA_025453995.1 Desulfobacterales bacterium | reverse complement strand
AACGTAGGTTGATAACCGACGGCAGACGGCATACGCCCAAGAATAGCGGACACTTCGGAACCCGCCTGTGTACAACGGAAAATATTATCGATAAAGATCAACACATCCTGACCTTCTTCATCACGAAAATATTCGGCGCTGGTTAACGCGGAAAGCGCAACACGCGCGCGTGCGCCGGGAGGTTCGGTCATCTGACCGTAAACCAGAGCAGCTTTGGGGAGAACACCGGATTCCTTCATTTCATGATACAAGTCATTTCCTTCACGGGTGCGTTCCCCCACGCCGGCAAACACCGAAATACCGCCGTGATGCATGGCGATGTTGTTGACCATTTCCATCATAATAACGGTCTTTCCAACACCGGCGCCGCCGAACATACCCATCTTGCCGCCCCGGGGAAACGGGACAAGCAAATCAATAACTTTAACGCCGGTTTCCAGGACGTGCACGGATGTATCCTGTTCCGTAAATTTTGGCGCTGCTCTGTGAATGGGGCGCATCTTTTCCTGGCTTATGGGACCAAGTCCATCAACCGGGCGGCCGACAACATTGACAACTCGACCCAATGCCGCTTCACCCACTGGCACCATAATGGGGTTGCCCGTATCTTTGACCGGCATGCCCCTTACGAGGCCGTCCGTAACATCCATTGCTATGGTACGAACAACGTTGTCGCCAAGATGCTGGGCGACTTCAACAACCAGGTTGTCCGGCTGGTCGTTAATGGCCGGGTTTGTGATCAATAATGCCGTCAGAATCTGAGGCAGATTGCCCTGTTCAAATTCGACGTCGACAATAGGTCCCATTACCTGCGTTATCTTACCAATATTTTCTCCCATTGAAACTCCTCCTAAAACTATATCAAACGAATATTAATCTGATTATCCCCTCAGTGCCTCTGCACCGCCGACAATGTCCATCAATTCCTTTGTAATAGCTGCCTGACGCGCTTTGTTATACGCAAGCGTCAAACTGTCAATCATATCATCACATGCTTTTGTTGCATTATCCATTGCCCGCATCCGCGCCGCATGCTCACTGGTGGATGTTTCAAGCAACGCATTATATATTTGAATATAAATGTTTCGCGGAAGCATCTCGTTGAGAAGTTCCGCCGGCGAAGGTTCAATGATATGTTCGGCCATATATTCGGAATTCACATCAGCAGATGCATCTTTTTTCTCAATGACCGGTATCGGCAAAAGTTGATTGACGACCGGTGGTTGATTGGCCATATTGAGAAAAGTGGCATATATGATATAAACCTCATCATAATTTTCAGCCAGATATCCATTGATCAATTCCTGACCGGATTTGGATGCAACGGCAAAACCAAATTTGGAACCAACAATATTCAAATAGGTATTGGCTAGTTCTACCTTGGTTTTCCGGCACCAATCCCGACCTTTTTTCCCAAAATTGGTAAAAGAAACTTTATATCCTTTCGCCAGCTTTTCGGCCATTAATGATTCGGCTTTATCAATTAAATTCATATTAAACCCACCGCACAAACCGCGATCTGAAGTCACAAGAACAATGTGAACATGACGCACTTCATCCCGCGGCGACATCAGCGGGCTTGTTTCTTCACCGGCTTTTTCCACAATATTGCTTAAAACTTCAGAAAACTTTTTTGCGTAGGGTCGAAAGGACTCCATGACCATCTGGCAACCTCTTAATTTTGAAGTTGCCACCATTTTCATGGCTTTTGTGATCTGCTTGGTCTTTTTGACCCCTGATATTTTTGATTTAACTTCCTTTAAGGATGCCATAGATCATTCTGCCTTTATCCGCATGTTGCTTGATTAAATAATGATAGCGATAGCGTATTTATCTACTTGATAGTATCCTTGAATTCATCGCCGTATTCTTTCAGCGCTTTTTTCAGCAATTCATCCAGTTCATCTGTTATCTTTTTCTGTTCTTTAAGACCGGAAAAAATCTGAGGGTACCGGCTTTCGATAAACGGATACAGACCTGCTTCATATTTGGCCAATACATTAATCGGGAATTCATCTAAAAATCCCCTTGTACCCGCAAACAGGATAGAAACCTGCTTTTCCAGCGGTAATGGCTGATATTGAGGTTGCTTTAAAATTTGGACGAGACGAGCGCCCCTGATCAACTGTTTTTGTGTTGCTGCATCAAGGTCGGAGCCAAAGGCTGCAAATGATTCAAGCTCGCGATATTGGGCCAGATCTAAACGGAGCGATCCGGCAACCTGTTTCATGGCTTTTTCCTGGGCGGCGCCGCCGACGCGGGAAACCGAAAGTCCGACGTTGATGGCAGGACGAACACCGGCAAAAAACAGAGACGGCTCAAGGTAAATCTGACCATCGGTAATTGAAATAACGTTGGTGGGGATATAGGCTGAAACGTCGCCCGCCTGTGTTTCAATAATTGGAAGCGCCGTCAAAGAACCGGCTCCGAGTGAATCATTTAATTTCGCTGCGCGTTCAAGAAGACGGGAATGGTTGTAGAAAATATCGCCGGGGAATGCTTCACGCCCGGGCGGACGGCGAAGCAACAGGGAAACCTGGCGATAGGCTGCCGCCTGTTTGGACAAATCATCATAAATGATAAGAGCGTGCTTGCCGTTATCGCGGAAATATTCACCCATCGAGCATCCTGCGTACGGGGCAATATATTGTAATGTAGCAGGGTCGCTGGCGCATGCGGCGATCACGGTCGTATATTCCATGGCGCCATGTTTTTCCAGAACAGCCACCACCTGAGCAACGGTTGATTTTTTCTGGCCGCAGGCTACATAAATACAGTAAATATCAGTATTTTTCTGGGCGAGAATGGCGTCAACCGCAATGGCGGTTTTCCCGATCTGACGGTCGCCGATAATCAACTCGCGCTGTCCGCGGCCCACCGGGGTCATGGCGTCAACTGCCTTTAATCCTGTATAGCAGGGCTCATGAACGCTTTTTCTCGCGATAACGCCCGGAGCGACCATCTCAATTCGCCGGGTCTCCTTGGTCTCAACCGGTCCTTTTCCATCAAGGGGTTCTCCGACGGCCGAAAGAACCCGCCCCAGAACCGCTTCACCGACCGGGACTTCTGCAATTCTCCTCGTGCGTTTGACCGTGTCACCTTCCTTGATGTGGATATCTTCACCCATGATGGCAACGCCCACATTGTCTGTTTCCAGGTTTAAGGCCAGCCCGAGAATTCCATGCGGAAATTCAACGAGTTCCAGCGCCTGGACTTTTTCAAGGCCGTACACACGCGCAATGCCGTCGCCCACTGATAAAACAACGCCGGTTTCACTCAATTCGACTTTTTTATCAAAATCTTGAATCTGATCTTTAATTATCTGGCTTATTTCTTCGGCTTTAATTTCCATTATACCCTCTCACCCCTTTTTAAAGATTCTCTCATATTTTGTAACTGTGTTCTGATGCTGCCATCCAACACAAGATCTCCTATTTTAGTTACGATGCCGCCGATTAAATCAGGATCCTGCTGAGTCTCAAGAAGAACCTGTTTGCCGGTCATCTTGGATAATGAAGCACGAATCTGTTCCAATGTTTCATCGGAAAGTCCGGTTGCTGAAACCAGATTCGCCCTGACTATGCCTTTGAGTTCATCGGCGAGTTTATTATAATTCTTGCAGATATCACGCAAAAAAGAGATTCTGCCTTTGTCGAAAAGGAGCAAAAGAAAAGAGGTCATGGCGCGTGAGAGATTGGCTTTGTCGAGAATGGCCTTCAGGACATTACGCCTTTTCTGAGCAATGTACAAAGGATTGCAGATAGCATTCTCAAGCCTCTTATCCCTTTCCATCAACGCAACGAACTCATTGATTTCTTCCCTGTATTTTTCAGAGTTTCCATCTTCCTTTCCAATCAGAATTAGTGCTTTTGCATATCGTCTGGCAATAGCGGAACTTCTCACTTGATCACCACCTTATCTAAATATTCTCCAACTAATTTATCCTGATCCTGAGCGGTTATGTTTTTCTTTAGCTTGTCTTCGGCCATGGCGATCGCTTTTTCAAATATTTCTGCTTCAAGCTCAAGCCTTGCTTTTTTGAATTCCTGTTCGATGTTGCGGCGTGCCTGTTCTTCCAATTTCAAAGCGGCTGCTTCAGCCTCCTTGAGTATTTTCTGGCGCGCATCTTCTCCTTGCTTTTGATATATGGCAATAATCTTTTCCGATTCAGCTTCCAATGTTGCCAGTCGTCGGTTGCATTCGGCGATCTTTTTTTCTGCATCGGCTTTTTTTTCATCCAATTCATTCAACTGATCCTGAATGCCTTTAATGCGATCGCCCAAAAACTGGGAAACCGGTTTGCGCAATAGAAAAAATAAGACGCCTGCCAAAACAAAAAAGTTGAGTACGCGATATGTGTCGGTCGCCGCCCATCCACCGCCATGATGCTCGCCTCCGGATGATGCAAAGACAATGCCCGCATAAAAAAAGATTGATATAAAAAAGAACAGAAATAATGTGAAATGAAAAATTCGTTTGGGTGTTTTCATTAAATCGACCTCCCCAATATTTTTCGACTGATCTGATCGGAAAAATTATCGATTTCTTTTTCCAGGCTCTTACGGGCGGATTGAGCTTCTTTTGAGACTTTTTCCCTGATTTCAGCAAGATCTGCGCGTGCTTTTTCGTTAATTTTTTCAATTAACTTCATTTCTTCCAGGCGCGCCTCATTTTCAAAGACATCTCTTTGCTTCATGCCTTTTTCTCTTGCTTCCTTGAGGCCCATTTTCAAAGCCTGATCTTTTTTGACCATATCTTGCTCATTTTGCTTAATACCATCTTCAAGTCCGGAAATTCTGCTTTTTCTTTGGTATAGAACAAGTCGTATGGGTTTATACAAAAATTTATTCAATGCCCAAATCAAAATCAAAAAATTTGCAATCTGAATAAACAGAGACGCATTTATTTCAACCATATACTCTCCTCCGCAAAGGCAGCAGTTTCAGCCCCTTAAACATGATCCGAACGACGAATAACTTTGTTTATTTTTAAGAAAATGACCCTTACCACCATCAGGGAATGTTTGTCAAAGTATTTTTGAAAAATAATTCTATTTATTCTTTTAAAAATCTTCTCATGCTGATATTCATCAGGATCGCAATGCCGCACATTGTCGTAATAATTGAAGAACCGCCATAGCTGAACAGGGGGAGCGGCATCCCCACCACCGGCAAAACGCCCATGATCATCGCAATATTTATAAAAACCTGCCAGAACAGCATCGCACTGATCCCAACCGATAAAATCGTCCCAAAAGAATCTTTACAGCCATCTGCTATGTTTAATCCAAATGCGATCAACAATAAAAATAAAAAAAGGATCATGATAGAACCGAAAAACCCCCATTCCTCAGCCAGAACTGAAAAAATAAAATCGGTATGTTGTTCGGGAAGGAAAGAAAGCATCTTCTGCGTTCCCTGCAAATATCCCTTGCCAAACATCGCTCCAGATCCGATGGCAATCTTGGATTGCCGCAAGTGATATCCGGCACCGAGAGGGTCCATTTCAGGCGACACAA
>JALOPH010000050.1 GCA_025453995.1 Desulfobacterales bacterium | reverse complement strand
CGCCCGCTGAAAAGCACCATTGAAGGAGAATCTTCTGATATTTTCATATATCAAAGACGGTAAAAACGCATAAGATAAGGCGACCGGACGGACGTTCACTCCTTTGCGCGACCTTCACGTCGCGTAGGCTGACCATCCTGTCATCAACCTTTTCAGGATATACGCGCTTCTTTTCAACTCGCGCCGATAGCCTTTGCCACCCTCCCAATCGTCTCAGCGATCTCATCCGGCACTTCTTCCTGCAGGAAATGCCCTGCCCCTGTTTCAGTGACACCAGCCTGTGGCAGCAGGTTTTTTATTCTGGGGAGCACCCTCCCCAGAATAGGGTCTTTTTTTCCCCACACGATTTCGCAGGGGCCTTTGAAGGATTCGGCCAGTGCCTGACATTTTTGAAGCCCGGCCACTGACGGATGGGTCAGGGAGCTGGGCACCATGCGGGCCAGGGCCAGGGGCGCGAGGTTGTCCTTGAATTTCTTCAGCGGGAATTGGTAGGCTTTTGCCACTCCCCCTTTGATGCTCTCGGGATCTCCCTGAACTTTGTGCAGTGCGTTCTGAGGGAAATGAAACAGCCGGAAAGCAATGTCGCTGATGACGGGCATGTTGGAAAACTTGTGAAACGGCGTAGGTTTAAAATCCGGTTTGGGCGGCATAATGGCGGTGTTTTGAATTACAAGCCCTTTGAGCAGATGGGGCCGGTCGGCCATGGCCCGCATGCCGATGGGGCCGCCCCAGTCCTGAATCACCAGGATCAGGCCGTCCACATTCAGCTGATCGATAAATGATCCCAGCCATGCCGCATGATTTTCCAGCGTGTGCTCCCCGATCCGGTCCGGCTTGGTTGAGAATCCCAGGCCGATCAGATCCGGGGCAATACACCGCAGGTTTCGGCCGGACAGCCGCATCATGATTTTTCGATATAAAAATCCCCAGGTAGGATTGCCATGGAGCATCAGGATAGGAAATCCCTCTCCGGTTTCCATCACGTGCATGGTTTTCTGATCCCCGACATTGACAGTACACCTGCGATTTTCTTTGGGAAGCATGGTCTCGATCCAGTCCGGGATAACGGGTGGTGATATGTGGGTCATGTGCTTTTCCTCAGTGGTCATATTTGTGATTACTCATTCTAAGTAACCTGTTGTACTCAGTCCGGTTTTGGACGGACGGTTCCCGCACTCATAATCGATGCCTAAAAAACCGGGTACGAGCAGGAGTGCGAGTAATAAGCAGAAAGTTTCTTTCTGAAAAAATGCCGCAAAGCGGGACCCAACGCTTTTTTCAGGACAACCCTGTTAGAATTCAGGCAAAATATTCAGGAAACTCCGCCTGAATATATCCATACAAATCCCTTCCGATGGCAAGCCCCAGGTCGATGAACTGGGGGCCGCAGATCCTGCCTGTTGCGCTCCGAAATGTGGGCTTTATTTTATCCAGAAACGAGACGCCCTTGGGATAATACTGAATAAACTTCTGAAAAGGAACTTTTCCGAATGCCACCATATCCCAGACCGTTTGGGTAAAATTCTCCGGCCCCCAGCGGAACTTGTCTGCATCATAGAGACAGTCCGACAGCATTGCGCCCTCACGGGTTTCGGCTTCTTCGATATCCTTGAATGCCTCGTGGTTCCGGATGGCTATACAAATATCCGCCAGATCCGAATCTGCGAAATCATATGTTTGTAATGCTTCCGCCGCAAAATCAGCGCTTTTTCGGGCATGGTTTTGCTCCTTGCGGCGGATGTCATGAAACAACCCCGCACAATGGGCCATTCGGACAAGATGCTGCACCTGAAAAGAAGAACAGGAAGCCTGCTTGCATTCAATGGCGACCAGCGCGCCGGCCTCAACGGCCACCTTGTGGGCGTGATCCATTCCATGGCCGAAATCATTTTCGATGTGAGCCTGCACAAAATCACGCAGCTCAATGATCAGCGCGTCCTGGATAAAAATATCAACCGAATATTGAATCTCATCGGCATATGCCTGATAAAAATCAGCAGGCGGATATTGGGACGCAATGATTAACGCCTGGTCGCGAATCCGGGAATATATGGAGTCCATTTATTAAACCGATCTCATTCTGACAATTTAAAAAGCGCCGCGGCATTCCCTCCGCAGATCCGAATTTTTTCGTTTTCAGTCAACCCGGCCACTTCCATCTCCTTGTAGTATCTGTCGGGTTTGATCAAAGGGAAATCCGTGCCCAGCAGAACCTTTTCAACACCAGCCGTTTCAACGGCGATCCGGTAAATTTTCGAATCATATAAAAACGGCGACGCGGCGGTATCAAAAAAGACATTCTGCAGAGTCTGACGGACTTCTTTTTTCATCAGACTATAGAAAAATATACCGCCGCCCCAGTGGGCGAGGATAATCTTGTTTTCCGGAAATGTCTGTGCCACGCTGTAAATCTGGCCCAGCGACACCGGTGTTTTGCCGGGATAAAAATGGCCGATGGGCTCATTGGTGTGAATCATCAACGGCATATCTCTGGACCTGCACAAGGCCATTACCGGATGGAGCAGTTCCAGGGCATCCGGGCCGATGCCGGATTGGTAGAATGCGATTTCACCCACCCCTGAAAGCCCCGCATCCAGACACCGCTTAATTTCATCATAAGCCCCTTTCTCATACATATCGGCACAGCACAACCCGATAATTCGTTTGGGATATTCTGCAACAGTTTTTAAAATATAATCATTGTGCTTCCGGCAGGTATCCGGATTTTTCCAGGGGAATCCGAAAACAACCGAGACGTCCACGCCATTCAGGTCCATGGATTCAATGAGCGTTTCCGCATCCGCCGTTTTCGATTTCGGGCTTTCATACAGGAGCCTGAAAGCCGGTTCCCCCCCAAAATAATGCGATCTGTTTTCGGAGATGCTTTTCGGGAATATGTGTGTATGGGAATCAATAATCATTCAACACCTCAAGATCGTCGTTGTCACTCATCACCTGTTTTCGCTCCCTTGCGTCCGCAGCCAGGACTGGCGGCAGCCCGGGTCAGGTTCGGCTCTGGCTGATGAATGCTTCAAATCATCCGATAAATATCGTTGAAAGTTTTTAATCTTGACTGACTGTCTGATAATACAATATATTATTATCCAAATGATTTTGTAAACATGAATATCATGATTCTTAATGACCGTCCATCAATGGGCGGTAAAAATTAGCGCGAGGGCAGGAAATGACCTGGAAAACATTGATGACCCATTTTGAGGAGCCGGGCTATATCAACACCAAACAAACTCTGGAGTTTGCCTCCGACAGAGGCAAAGAGCTCGGAATCAACGAAGTGGTGATCGCCTCGGCCACCGGAGAAACCGCTTATCGGGCCCTTGAAATTTTCAAAGGGTTTAGAATCACCGCTGTCACCTATCATTGCGGGTTTTACGAGCCCTTTCAAAAAAACATGAAGGAAGATGTGCGGCGTGATTTGGAAGAAGAAGGGGTGCGGGTCATCGAAGCAACCCACGCGCTGTCCGGAATTGAAAGAACCATTGCCAACAAGTATTCCGGCAGTTATCCGGTTTTGCTGATCGGAGACACCTTGCGGCTTTTAGGAGAAGGCGTAAAGGTGGCTGTTGAGATATCTGTCATGGCGGCCGATGCCGGCGCCCTTACAGGCAATGACATTATTTCCATCGGCGGCACGGCCAAAGGCGCTGATACGGCTTTAATCATCAAGCCGGCCCACCAGTCCAATTTCTTTAATTTGAAAATCCGGGAAATCATCTGCAAACCGAAAAACTTTTGACCTTCTGATCTTGTCCCCCTTTTTCAGACATGCATTATGCGGACATAGAACGTCATGTCGTGCTGGTCGCCCCTGAAATCCACTGGAACACAGGCAATATCGGCCGGACCTGCATCGGCGCCGGCGCATACCTTCACCTCATCCGGCCCCTCGGCTTTTCTCTGGATGAAAAAGAGGTCAGGCGCGCGGGTCTTGATTACTGGCATAAAGTAAAACTGACTGTCTGGGACGATTTTAAGGCGCTCAGAAGAACTCTGAAGATTCAAAAAGAAGAGGCGGTTTTGTTTTCGAAAAACGGCGCTCATTCATTATGGAATCTGCCGTTTCGCAATCGCATGTTTCTGTTTTTCGGGTCTGAAACATACGGCCTGCCCGAGGAGATCCAAAATACTTACGGCCGGGAATCCACCTATCACATCCCCATATCCAAAGAAATCCGCAGCCTGAACCTCTCAACCGCGGTCGGCATCGCCTTGTATGAAAGCCTCCGGTCCATAGACGGCCTGCATGAATGGCCATAAAAGAAGCGGGTCTGATAAAACCCCGCTTCTTTTATATTATCTTCAAAATATCAATTCACTTTTTGCCGGTGATAATTGAAATGAAACATCCTCCGCTTCCAGCCGAAGCATTTCCGTCAAGATCTTCCATTGGAAGGGGCGGCGTATCCATTGAAATACCCGCGTAAGCGGCGCCCAAGTTGATGGCTATTTCCTTAAACCGAGAGGCGGCTCTTGCCGCCCATGAAGCAATCCTCACCTGAGGACTGATCTTTGCCAGTTGTGCATTGGCCGGGAAACACAAATCCACGTTTGCCTTCTTTGCCCGAACCCAGTAACCGTTATACCGCATCAATAAAAACCCTGGATCGCTGACCGCCTCATAACTGCCGTCCGACCAGCTCCAAATCCGGATATCCAGATATTCATTGTCAGCGGTCAGCTGGGATATCGGCATGGGACCGAACACGATGCTGCCTGAAGAATCCCTACCCGCCACCTGGAGGTCCCCCCAATGGTAATCGGCGTCATTGGGAGGCGCGATCATGTTCCACCCGTTGGCGTTTGATCTGTTGAATTTCAATCTCACACAAATATCCTCTGAAGTGCTCACCGGTACCCCGTATAAGGTCAAATCCAGTCCCTCACGGGCAAGGAACCAGTATGAACGTCCGGGCTCTACTGAAAAATCCGGATATTCCCGGTATCCGCCGGGCCCCAGGACCGGGTCATAGGTACCGATCCTAAATTTCCGGTCGTCATACCCCTCGCCCAGCAAAAGGCTGAACGCAGCCTTTGCCGACGGGTCTTCGGGCAAGTGTATGAATGAAACCATTTTGTAATCCTTAAAGGAAATGCCGGGTTCCACAGGCGGGATGTTCTCATCCACCTCGCTCAGGCCGACCAGGAAGGACCTGCGATCGGACCAGGGGGAATACCTGCCGCTGCCGGAATCAAGAAAGGCCGTCCGCCATGTGTATCGGTGTCCCTTCTCAAATCCTGCGCTCACAAGATATGAGTTCAGATCCATGTTTGATTTTTCGTTGATGATCAGGCCGGGATCATCATTGACTCCCACCTGCCACCAGGTTTCGACATGAACGTCTCCCTCCGGATCTGAATATCCGCCGGAAAACAGCTCCACCGTCCCGGGAGGTATAACGGCGTTATTTTCAGGGCTTTCAAGAACCGGCTTCTGTGGGGAGAAATTCTCAGACACCTCTTCAAAATTGGCCAGAACCGACACATCCGATGTCACAGGGGAAAGAATCAGGGGGTTGTCCTTGCCCGTATACCCTCCGCTCCAGCCTGTAAATTCATACCCCTCTTCCGGCTTTGCGGTCACCGGGCTGCTGCTCTGGCCGTGGGAAACGCTCTGGGATGGCTTCCCCATGATCCGTCCGCCGGCGCCGGCGGTAAATTTCACTTCATAGGTCTTAATCTTAAAATGGGCCGCTATGTTTAGATTCGACGCGACGCTGGCAAGAACCAGGGGGTTGTCCTTGCCCGTATAATCTCCGCTCCAACCGGCGAACTCATACCCCTCCTGCGGCACGGCAGTCAGTGTGACGGTTCCGCCATGGGGAACCGGTTCGGTCGGGAGCCCTGACACCTTGCCGCCGGTATCGGCGGAAGAATTCACCGTGTAGGTCTTTTTCTTGAAGGTCGCCTGAAATGTCATGTCAGCATTTACATTGCTGACGGCCAGGGGGTTTGCCGCACTGGACTGACTCCCTGTCCAGCCCTCAAACTCATAACCGGTATTCGGAACCGCCGTCACCGGCGTGCAGTCGCCGCCTTTGATGATCGTCTGAAATGGGTTTCCCGAAAGACCACCGCCAAGACCTGCCGTAAACGTCACCGTATGGGTGGCCGTCTCCTTCTGTCTGAAGTTGGCATACACCGTGAGGTTGGACCGGATATTGGCGAGGGCCAGCGGGTTGATATCGCCTGAAAACCCGCCGCTCCAGTTAACAAACTCATATCCGACTAAAGGCACTGCCGTCACCTGGCTGCAGGCTCTGCCGGAGGCAATCCTCTGGGACAGATCTCCGCTGATGCTCCCGCCGGGACCTGCGATGAATGTCACGATATACGTAGCCGCCCGGTGCTCATAACAACCCATGTCATATCGGCCGCCTGAAGGCTGGGGCCTGGAGGTCTCTTCCAGATCGTCATTCACCGGGTGCGGTGAAAATGCGGAAGCAGGGATCGCATCCATGCAGGGAGAAGGCGGCGAAACCCGGAGATGATAGTTCCGGCCGGGCCCGCCGATATAGTCGGGGTCCTGGCTGATATCATTGGGGCCCGGCAGGCAGTTCATGTAATTATCGGTCGCCGGATTGGCCCCGTTGTTCCAGACATCATTATAATCCATTGATGGATTGGCCGCGCCCGTTATGTCAGCGATTCCCCAATGGCTGAAATTGGAAACAATATTAAACCGGATCTGCGCATTCACAGTTCCATTTGCGCTGTCCAAATAAATGCCGTCATTGGCGCCGCCGTCGATGGTATTGTGATAGATAAGCAGGGAAGTGCCGGCCCCGCCGGTCACGGGCTCGCTGCAGATCCCCCACAGCAGATTGTTTTCAGGCCCGTCATAAATGAGGTTGTTGACGATCTGGGGAGACGCATGCCCCATGCTGTCAAGCACGCCGATGCCGGTTACATTGTCATACAGAATATTCTTCTCTATCAGGACATCGGAACCGTCCGCCTCGATGCCCGTACCGGTGGGAGGCGCCGCTGTCTTATCCCCATGGCCGGATATGACGTTGCCTGAAATCCGGTTTCCTGTTCCACCGCCGCTGATTTTAATTCCCGCTCCCTGGATGAGCCCGGGACCTCCTGAGCAGAATATCCGGTTATTGCCGACGAGATTGTTTGAGGCGCCCGCCCCTTCAATCAGGACGCCGGCGCCGGCGGCATCGCTGTTTCCGTTATCATGGATCGATCCCGCATTATTGATGACCTGGTTCCCGATGCCGCCGTTAATGTAAACACCCGCAAAACCGTTATTGTATATGTCGCAGCCATTTTGGATGCTGTTGTTCAAACTTCGGGCCGGCGGATCACCGCCACCGTAAGCAATGGTGACGCCGGTGTTGGCATTGTCATGAATTCTGCATGCGTCTATCACGCAATCAACAGCGCTTCCCAAGTGGAGACCGTTGGCAATAAAATTTCTGATCGTCATATTTTGAACAGTCACCGCGGTCGCCTCCTGGACATCCAGCGCGTCCTTCCATGCAAAGTCTCCTCCGATCATCCCCCCGGCGCCGTCAAGTATGGTCCGGCCAACGCCACCTCCCACAATTCTTAAATTGCTCTGAAACACATAAAGCTCTTCATCAGGCTCATGGCCGTAAGGGGGCAAAGAGTATACCCCCTCATCGACGTAAAGCGTGTAAGGACCGGTGGCGCCATTGTTGATCACATCAACGGCATGATGCAGGGTCTGCCAGGGTGAGGCCTGGGTGCCCAGCCCGATCATCTCATTGTCAGCATCGACGTAATACGTTCCGGAAGAATAGGCCGGCACGCTCAAATAATCATTGGGATTTGAGCCCTTTGCAACCTCTTCGCCATCGTGATATATATCCGCATCAGAATGGGCGTCTTCAGGATCTGTGCCCAGGGAGGTCTCCTGACTGTATGCCAGACCGTCGCGATCCGGATCTTCCTCTTTTTCAAACGCCCCCATGTCGTATTCACCGCCATGATAGATCCCGCCAATATCAATCGGCCTGTCATTTCCTTCCCAATCAATCGAGACCGGATCGCCAGAATTGGCGGGAATGGCGTCGATGCATACAGATTCAAATTCCAGATGATAGTCGCCGCCGGAGGCAAAGGCGTATTGTGGATTTTGATCAATATCATAATCGCCCATGGAACAATTGATGCAATCGGCGTTGTTTTGATAAAAACAGTTGTAATTGATGGTCGGGTCGCCGCCTGAGTTCTCGATGCCGGCTCCGGTGGGATAATATGAAAAATTACTTATTATATTGTACTTGATATCCGGAGCAACCGGCGGAAAAAGGGCCGTCATGAGTTCAATTGAAATCCCGATGCTTCCGTTTGACGCCCCGTAAGATCCTCCGTCCAGGGTATTGTGATAGATCTGTGGCTGTCCGGATTCAAATGATGACGTGCGAACATCAGAAATTGCAATCGCGTCTCTTTGACAGGAATATATAACATTGTTGAATATTTTCGGGCTTATGGATGTTGTGGCGCTGCGCACGGCAATCCCCGATCCCATACCGGTTCCGGAGTCCAGCATATCATGAATGAGATTCCTCTGAATGGTCGGACTGTGGTCTTCTGAAAGAATTCCCGCATCAAAGCCGACGATTTCCATCCCTTCTACCGTCACGCCATCCGCATCGATGATGATGCCGTATCTCCAAGTCGCCGTAGAAAGCCCGACGCCTTGAAGAACCGGCCTGTAATGGCCGATAATAATCACATTATCGGTTGTAACGGACAATATTGCGTCCGCTTCTCCATTAGCAATGCTGTAGACGCCGGGCATTACATTTAATGTGTCGCCTTCAGGAATCTGTCCAAACGCATGATGAAGCGTCTTCCAGGCGGATTCAGCCGATATTCCGGCGTGCGAATCATTCCCATTGATTATATCCACATAATAAGCGCCATGGGCGATTGATGAAATGGCAAGAAACAGTGCCAGATATAAAAATATTATCAAGCCATAAGGCTGCAATCTGTATTGAGCGACCTCTTTTTTTCGAAGCTGATAGCGCTGTGTCATTTATCCCTCCCCAATTTATTTCTCAAGCATCTCAACGAATGCGTCGACATATATCCAGGGCAGCCCTGAATTTTCCGGCTTCGAGACACCGGATTACGGCGTGCCGGGAAAATCCGGCAAGATTGATTTTTGTATGTTTTCGTACTGCTGATGGAAGATGCTTGTCTTTGTGTATTGAACCGATCTTTCTTCCTCAATCAATCGCCTCAAGCGAAAACGGTCTTCCTGCGATAAACGGCTCAGCATGTCCGGCGTGAGCCTGAAATCCGGTGAAACCAGATCTTCTTCCCGAATCATCATCGCATCGGACTTATCCGGCGGAAGCGACTCATTTTCAGACTGGGGCGTGTCCTGCCGGGAGTCCATGCCCTTGCCGGGAGAGATGTCCGAAGGCTGGAATCTGAATTCCTTCATTAAGCGGTCTATTTCCTCGGCAGAAACCTTTCGGGCTTCTTCAGGAGAGGCCCCCTTGCGGACAGTCGTCCTTTGAAAATCATAAAGTGCGATCGGCTTCAGATCCGGCGCCGCCAGGCTGATGACCTCCAGCTCCGTATGTTGCAGGGCGGTGACTTCCGTCATGGATTGGGTGGCGGCGATCACGAAATCCGATCCCCTGACACCGGCCACCGATGTCGTGGTTTTGACCTTGAATTCCGAATGGCGGGCGTCCACAAGCTTCCTGACAACAAATCGCGTTTTCCCCGCAATCATATTGATAAACGTCGAGCGATTCTTTTTCTCAGGCGCATAAACGCTTTTGGTTATCTCCAGTTTTGTTTCCGGTGACAGGGTCATAAAGCTGCCGTCATCGAGCTTAAAGGCTGCATGCGCGCCTGCAAGCGTTATGATCGTGTCACCTTTAAAAAGCCTGTTCCCCGCTGCCGCCCAATAGCCTTCCGGATCATTGGCATGAATCACCGCCACTTTCCCGGCCACCTGACTGATCTCACCCACGGGCGCCCCCACACCCGGCCGATAGATCTCCTGGACAACAATCCCGGCAGGGAGCAGATCGGGCGTTTCCGATGCGCCAAGCGCGGAGCCCGGCAGGGCGAAAAAAAATATATACAGGATCATATATACCGATCTGAGCAACGAAAATTTCATGGGCACTCTCCATTTAAAAATTAGCAACGCCATAAATCGCGACAGTGTTTCTTTCATAGTCATAGTCTGAAATATTGGAATCATTATTGGTATATGTATATTCCGCCGAGATTCCCAGCCATTCGTATAGCACTTGCTGTGTTATTGTGGCTGAGGCAAAGTAGCGTGAATCATCGCGTTTTACTTTATACGCGCTGTCCGTATGATCATACTGTTTGTCAAAATACGTTCCGTATATGAGCAGATTGGTTTTCTCCAGAACATTGTAGGAAAAGCCGATTGTCCCTGATGCCTCTGTAAAATATTCATCCTGGGCGGAAGCGGTGCTGTCCTCGTAAGTCCCCCGACAGAGCAAGTACCCCCTGAAATCCTTTAACCCATGATAGAAGTCTACGCTGACTTCATTGGTGTGGCCGTCCCTCTCGCCTTCGGTAAAATAATTGTTCCGATAATAGCTGTACGCCAGGGTGATTTCATTATGGTCATCAATCAACCACCGAAATTCAGGGCCCGCCTGGTGCTGCATCAGATAGCTTTCCCCATCAACCCAATAATAATTCGGAATATAGGACAGCCCGAAAGTCACCTGCTCTAAACTGAACTCGGAATATATTTCAGGCATGGAACCAATCAGGTCGTATTCACTAAGATCCTGATATACTGTCTGGTAATGGCTGTAGCCGAAGCCAAGATCAAACTGCGGCTGCCGGACAATTGAATATCTGGCGTTTAGATATCCCGCTGCCGAAAGATCGCTTTCATCAGATACCAAGTCCGAATCTACATCCGCCAGAGTCACGTTGTCGTCGTATTGAAGACCGGCTTTCGCATAAAGTGTGTATGGTTTGGCCTGTGTTTTTTCAGACCGGATGATTTGAAGCCACATTTCCGCATCCTGTTTCAAAGACTGCGTATCGGCGTTCATGGCGACATAGCCTAATTTTTCAGCCGCGGGATCTAATTCCTTCATCTTGTAATGGCAGATCCCGGCATAATAATAGGCGTTTGTTTTTACTGAAGGGCTCAACTCGGTGGAGCCGATGAGATGTTCCAGCGCCTTCTGATACTCCTCATTCATGAAACAGCTGATTCCCGCATAATATAACGCCAGCGCGTCGGATGGATTTTCAGCAGCCGCTTTTTCAAAAAAACCCCTTGCGCTCTGATATTTTCCGGTCTTATAGCATAAAAGACCCTTCTCATAATTCAATCCTGGAATATCCGGATCCAGCGCTCCCGCCTGACTGAGAAAGGAATCAGCCTCCGAAAGCCTGCCTAAACGGGCGCAGGTCTTGCCCAGGTAGAATTTCACATACGCATTGCTGCCGCCTTGCTCATCGGCTTTCTTCAAAAGACTTTCGGCGTTTTCATACGCCCCTTGTTCATAGGCAAATACTCCCAGGTCATAATAGTTTTGACCGGTTTCCGCGATTGCTGACGCTGTAAACGAAATCCAGGTGATGAACAAAATAAAACAGACCGTCTTTAAGTCTAAATACATATGTCACTCCTCTTGCGTCTTTTACCTAATCAACCATGCCGCCTGGTTTGAAGTGCTGCCGGTAAAATTTTTTGGTTTTTTTCCCATGACTTAAAACAGATTTCAAATAGCTGATATTATTTTTGATGGAATCCGCATACAAATCCCTGCCGATATTCCATCGATGCTTGAAATGTTCTTTCATATACTTTGCGATATTATCCAAGTCTTTGGACAGCCTTTTTTTGGCGACGTTTTTATAAAATCCTTCGGTTTTTTCGATAAGTTCGCCTTCTGAAGCAAAGCCCGGGATGCCCGCCTCCTCAAACTCCTTGAATAAAAGGATCAGCTTTTCAAGGTAATGACGATCCGCCATCTGGCCAAGCAGATCTGCGGATGCCACGATCTTTCCCATGGTCTGGAGTTCAGGGGATTGAAAGGGAATGTCGGCGATATCAATATTTAAATTGGTGCAGGCGATCAGGTGCCCGCAGGCATCCATCTGTTTTTTTGAAAATTTTTTCAAAGAGAGATTTTGTCTCATAAATTCAATACTTCGGCGTTCATGCCCGATCGTGTATTTCGCGCCGGTTCCTTTACGGTCGTATGCCGTCTGAATCAATCCGGAGTCGTGAAAAAGCGACGCAAGCAAACCGAAAAGTATGGTATCAGAATTGAATTTGATCCCTCCCCGGACACACCCGTGCGTCAGCCTTGCGGTCGCCAGCGTCACCATGATGGTATGCTCCAGATTGTGATATTTGGTATTGGACGCGCGATACCCCGGATAATCACCCTTAAAAAGTCTTTGAATGTCCTCATAAACTGATCGGAAATGAACAATAATATTGTCATATTTCAACAGCAAAATGATCTGGACGATTTCATTTAAAACCGCGTCCGGGTCCTGGTAATCCAAAAGGTCAAAGAGTTTCATATCTTTCTTGTGCATTGTTACCCCCGTATCTTAATCCCGATACTTGTTTTGAATCGCCTTGATCACCGAGATGATTTTAAAAAAGGTTTCAACCAGTTCAGGATCAAAGTGCCTGCCGGATTCGCTCCGGATGGTTTCAAATATCTGGTCGTCGCTCCAGGACTCTTTATAAGGCCGCTTGGAAGAAAGGGCGTCGTAAACATCCGCCAAGGCGACAATCCGGGCGCTCAGTGGGATTTCATCGGTCTTTTTGGGAACGCCTGTCTTCATTTCAACGCTCATGATATCCTCAATTTTACCCGGATACCCCCGGCCGTTCCATTTTTCATGGTGGTTGAGCGCAATATCGAAGCTCATGGCATCCAGTTGAGACGTCTGGTTGTTAAACAGCCGTCCCCCGTAGACCGTGTGCCATTTCATGGTATCATATTCCTCATCCGAAAGTTTTCCAGGCTTTTTTAATATGGTATCCGGTATCCCCACTTTCCCCACATCATGAAGCATGGCGGCTAAGCGGATAAGGTCTTTTTTGCGCTTCATATCATGGATATCCGTATCATGCTTGATGGCCCAATGCTGATATAGTTCCGCCGCGTATGATCCCACCCGCTGGACATGGGTGCCGGTTTCAGTCGGGTCTCTGAGCTCGGCCATCCGGACCATGCGCAAAATCATTTCACGGTTCATAACCCCACGATCCACTGCCACTGCCGCATTGTTTGCAAAAAGCGGTACCAGAGCCTGGCTTTCTTTTGAAAAGGGAACAATGCGGTTGTCCTGATTTTTTGCGTTGATCAACTGCATGACCCCCACGCGCTTGCCATGAAACGTCATCAAGGGTATAGTGAGCATCGACGTGGTGGTGTACCCGAACTTGCAGTCATACTCCGGATTGAACATAAATGGCCGGTCTGAAGGGATACGATAGGCATCATCGATCGACAGGGGCTCGCCGGTTAAGGCGACATACCCGACAATGGACTGATCATTTATCGGAATCGTATAATCGACATAGACAGCTCCGCTGGCTTCATGCGCCTTGAAAAGGGTGTCGTTGTGAACATATCCGAACCGGAGCTTATCCTCCTCCATGATGAATATGGAGCCTGCGTCGGCATGGGAAAGCTGGCGGGCCTCATAAAGGATTTTATCTAAAATCGTATCAATATCGTTTAAATGGTTGAGCTCCTCGATTTTTTTCATAATCGAGGCCGTAGTTTCACTGGCATAATTGTCCGCCTGATAAATCATAACGCTCACCGATGATGTCTCACAATAAACCGCCAACCCTCATCGCAATGCCAGCGTTCCGGTAGGGCTTCAGGAAGAGAATGAATTATTTTATTTGTTAGAATCATTATGTATTTTAATTTTTATTTTATTGAATCCATACGTTAAGGTCAATTAAAAACTTGGCATATCGGACGTGTCCCATGAAGTTGACATCAATAAAAGAATGTTTACTATAGTGTCTGTAAATCTTTATATTAACACTAAAATTTGTCGGATATCCGTCAAATTTTAAGGAGGAGATATGCGTTTTGACAAGTTTACGATCAAATCCCAGGAGCTGGTTCAGGAAGCGCAGGCGGCAGCTTCACGATACAACCATCAACAGATTGAGCCTGAGCATCTTTTTGAAGTGATGCTGGATGATCCAAACGGAATCGCCGGGTCCATTATCCGTAAAATCGGCGTGTCTGTTGAAGATGTGTCGCGTGATGTTCAGGAAGTTTTGAACAAACTCCCCAGAATTCAGGGGGGCGCCGGCGAGTCTTATCTTTCCGGAAGGACCAAGAAAATTCTGGAAAAGGCGTTTGCCGAAGCATCCCAGATGAAAGACCAGTATGTGAGCGTTGAACATATTCTGCTGGCGGTCTCGGATGAAAAGGAAGGGGAAGTCATCAAAATTTTAAGCCGTTATGCAATTCGGCGGGACATGATTTTAAAGGTCCTGATGGAAATCCGGGGGAACCAGTGCATTACCGATCAGAATCCCGAGGATAAATATCAGGCCCTTGAAAAATATACCCGGGATTTAACGGAACTCGCCCGACTGGGCAAGCTGGACCCGGTGATCGGGAGGGATGAGGAGATCCGGCGCATTGCGCAGGTGCTTTCCCGGCGCACCAAAAACAACCCGGTCCTGATCGGCGAGCCCGGCGTGGGCAAAACCGCCATTGTGGAAGGGCTCGCCCGGCGCATTGTGGAGGGGGATGTGTCCGAATCCCTCAAAAACCGGCGTGTGATATCATTGGACATGGGATCTCTGGTCGCCGGCGCCAAATACCGGGGAGAATTTGAAGACCGCTTGAAGGCCGTGGTCAAGGAGGTTGAAAAATCCGAAGGCAAGCTCATCCTTTTTATCGACGAACTGCATACCCTGGTCGGCGCAGGCGCAGCCGAAGGCGCCATTGATGCATCCAATATGCTCAAACCCGCCCTGGCCCGGGGGACCCTTCGCTGCATCGGCGCCACCACTATATCCGAATATCGTAAACATATTGAAAAAGACGCCGCCCTGGAGCGGCGGTTCCAGCCGGTGATGACGGCCGAGCCGACGGTGGAAGACACCATTTCAATTTTGAGGGGGCTCAAACAAAAGTATGAAGTGCATCACGGTGTCAAAATCAAGGACTCAGCCATTGTGGCGGCCGCCACCCTCTCCGAGCGCTATATCACCGACCGGTTCCTGCCGGACAAGGCCATAGACTTGATTGATGAATGCGCTTCCCGTCTCCGGATTGAAATCGACAGCAAGCCTTCTGAAATCGATGAGATCCAGCGCAAAATCACCCAGTCTGAAATCGAACGTGAAGCGTTGAAAAAAGAGACCGATGGCGCGTCCAAAGACCGGTTGTCTAAAATCGAAAAAGACCTTGGCTCCATGAAGGAGGAGTTCAACCGGATGAATGCCCACTGGCAGAACGAAAAAGAGATCATCCAGGAAATCCGGGACATCAAGTTGAAAATCGAGGAGCTTGACATTGCGGAACAGAAAGCCGAAAGGGAAGGCAATCTTGAACGGGTCGCCGAACTCCGTTACGGCAGGCGGATCGAGCTCAAAAAACGCCTCGAGGACACCAATGCCAGACTCGCCGAACTCCAGGCCAACCGGAAGATGTTGCGGGAGGAAGTGGATGCCGAGGACATCGCGGAAATCGTTTCAAAATGGACGGGCATCCCGGTCTCCAAGATGATGGAAGGCGAACGGGAGAAGCTCGTCCACATGGAAGACCGCATCCAGAAACGGCTCGTGGGCCAGAGCGAGGCGGTCCGGGCTGTGGCCAATGCAGTGCGCCGGGCCCGATCAGGTTTGCAGGACCCCAACCGGCCCATCGGTTCATTCATCTTCATGGGTCCCACGGGCGTGGGTAAAACGGAACTGGCCAAAGCCCTGGCTGAATTTCTCTATGACAATGAGCAGGCCATTGTGCGGGTGGACATGTCCGAATACATGGAAAAGCATTCTGTCTCCCGTCTTATCGGCGCGCCTCCGGGATATGTGGGATATGAGGAAGGAGGCTATCTCACCGAGGCTGTCCGCCGGAAACCATACTCCGTGGTGCTGTTTGACGAAATTGAAAAAGCCCATCCGGATGTCTTTAACGCGCTTCTGCAGATCCTTGATGACGGACGGCTCACCGACGGCCAGGGAAAAACCGTAGATTTTAAGAATACGCTGATCATCATGACATCCAACGTGGGAAGCCACCTGATTCAGGAATACGGACAATCCCGCCGGGCGGAAATGGAACTGCGGGTCATGGAGGCGCTTAAAGCCCAGTTCAAACCGGAATTTTTAAACCGCATTGACGAGACCATCATCTTCCATAACCTGACCGGGGAAGAGATCCGGCATATCGTGGATATCCAGGTGGATCGCTTAAGAAAGCGCCTGGCGGACAGAAACATCGATCTTGTGCTTTCCGATGACGCAAAAAATCTCCTGGCCGAAAAAGGCTATGACCCGGTCTATGGCGCTCGTCCCTTAAAACGCACCATTCAGCAGTATATCGAAAATCCTTTCTCAATGGCGATTTTAAAAGGGGATGTCCCGGAATATTGATCGGAAGGAGACAGGATCATGTTTGACTTGGATGAAACCGGGTTGGATAAAAGCCGAAAGGAGTCTTGAAACAATATCTATAAATTAAAACATGACCATTACATTGATGTGCCCTTGGACGGAGTGAGCTTGATGGTCAATTCCCGGCAATGAACACTGCAGGGCACATAGAATAAAAACTCCCGTGCTCTCTTATGATCACTGATTTGTCTCAGGATTTTTTTGATGAACAACCTACAACTGGGTTCTTAAATGAAAAGACTTGGGACGTGTCAGATACTCATATCCAACCCTGGAAAGGGTGCAGCCGCATCCAGAATCCTTTATTCCCACCCATGCGAGAGCAGGGTCAAGATAATCACATCGATTCATGAACCACGTTCCGGTATTTGCAAGCTTTCCGGTGGTCAGCGCTGCATTTTCATCCTGTGTAAAAATTGAGGCGGTCAGTCCGAAACGACTGTCATTTATCATGGCAACCGCTTCCTCATCGGAGCCAACGGGCATGATGCAAACCAAAGGGCCGAATGTCTCTTCCATCATGATGGACATTGAATGGTTCACATTCACCATCACCTGAGGCGCCAGATAAGGCGTCTGGGGAGCCGCTGCAGGGAAGCGTCCTTCATCGATGAGCGGCGTGGCCCCGGCTGCAACAGCTTTTACGATCTGTCTGCGGATGTTATCTGCGGCTGAAGTTCGCACGACCGGTCCAAGAGTGGTTTTTTCGTCTAAAGGATTTCCCAGTCTGTTGTACCGGTAAGTTTCAGCTTCAAAAGCCTCGATAAAACCATCATAAATATCCTTGTGAGCATAAATGCGCTTGATACCGCAACAGGACTGGCCGGCATTGTAAAACGACCCGTCAACCAGGGTTTCAACGGCATGGCCCAGTCGGGCGTCATATCGCACATACGCCGAATCTTTTCCACCCAGTTCCAGGCCCATTCCGATAAACCGGTTGGCTGCCGCCCGATGCACCGACCGGCCCCCTTCCACTGATCCAGTGAATGCCACATAGGAAACGACGGGGTCCGCAATGATCCGATCTACCTGATCATGGCCAAGGTGAAGGTGCTGGAGCAATCCTTCCGGCAATCCGGCTTCCAATCCAGCAGATGTATAATGCTCGGCCACCAGGGGGGTTTGGGCTGAATGCTTGAGCAATACCGCATTGCCTGCCATCAAGGCGGGGACGATGGCGTTTACTGAGGTAAGAAACGGATAATTCCACGGCGCTATGACAAAAATAATGCCTAAAGGTTCACGGGTGATAAACCGTATAAAGCCCTCTTTTTTGCCGGCATCAACCCTCCCAAGCGCATCCCCGGCAATTGAAATCATATACCGTGACCGTTCTTCAAATCCGCGCAGTTCATTGGGGCCATGAATAATCGGCCGTCCCATCTGCCAGCTTAACTCTTCTGCAATGATTTCTTTTCGTGAAACCATGATGTCGACAAACCTGCTCAACAGGCGGGCCCTTTCCGATATGGGCGTGTTCCGCCATTCGCACTGCATTGCAGAGGCCTTTTGCAAGGCGGTTTGAATTTCTTTTTCCGAGGCCAGCGGCCTTTCCAGGTAGACGGTTCCGTCAATCGGTGAAATTGTTTTTTGAATATCAGTCATAGAAAAATAATCCGGATTGAATATTGTTGGTTTTATTCATTGCCCGTCAAGCATCTGGTCTTCTACGGCATATTCTATTGTTTGAGGGCGTCCGCGTCTTGTCATTTGAATTTTTAACGTATCGCCGGCTTTGAGGCTGTTATAAAAAGACATGGCATCATCTGCCGTTTTAATTTGCCGGCCGTTGATGCTGGTGATAATGTCCCCGGTTTTCAAGCCCATCTCCCGAACAACCGATTCCGGGGCGATGCTCTCAACAATAAATCCGACCGGTTTGTCATCCTGAAAATAGGGCCCGATTTTTACCTCGCTCATGAGCTTGTTGATGTTCTTAAAAGCATCATCCACATGAGCGCGCTTCAAAGAAACTTTCTGGCCGGACTCGACTTCGGTTATCGGCAAAGAATCATCAGTACCCGTTGTAATGCCAATGTTCTGGCCCGGCGCCTTTCCCGCTAACGTGAGCTTTTCTTTTCTTCCGTTTATATCCAAAACAACACTGTTGCGAAATATCTCCGTAATTTTTGCATTCTCAACAGTATCCCCGACTTTGTAAAGCCCCTGTCTCTTGATTTTGCTCTGCTCAATAACCGCGCGGGCGATTCCTGATTTTCTGTCGCTGGCGGATATGGTTCCCCACAGTTTCAGATCAAGATCTGTGAGCTCCAATTGAGTGACATCTTCAATTGGCGACCATTTTTCCTCGGAATCCTTGTTTGTGGTTTTGAAGAGGTTTCGGTCATTGATCGTGCTATAACTGGAGAGCGGATAATTTTGTTTAATCTCTGCATGTTCAGCCGGACCGGCGGATGTCACTGCCGGATCAACATCATATAGCCTTATTTCCATGAATCTGTAGAAAACACTCACGATTAAATAGACCGCAAGGGTAATGAGAAGAAGGTCGGATATTTGAAATATTCTTTTAATCACGCATCAGCCCGCAAAAAACCGAAAATCCATGATTCATCCTCAGGAATGAAAGAAACAGTTGCGAATACAGCTTCCTTTGGAAGTTATGTTTCAGCGCGCGTTTAAAAAAACGAAAAAGATGCTACTGCTAAAAAATATGACATGATTCGATATGTGTGTCAACCCGGTACAGCGGTAAAGCGGATGGATTATCAGTTACATAGGGGATTAAAAATATCCCTGCAAAAAGTAAAGGCCATAAATCCATAAACTTGACACTGTCTATCCTGTCAATATAAAGTCAAAAACAAGCATTGTTCCTTCGGGCTTGCCGATTTTGGTTCCAGGCGACCTCGACCGCAACTCAACACAGATGAAAGCATATAAAAAAAATGAGAATTCAGCCTCCCCCGAAAGCCCTGTATGTTTTTCTTTGTTTATTGCTGGCGCTTGGAATCACAGAGCCGGCCTGTAAAAACAAGGAAAATCCTGCCGACATCAGCCAAAATAAAATCGAATTCTACAAGGGCCTTGAGGTAGAGCCGATCTTCTCCCATTCTTATGTTCAAGAATCGCACAGCAAGTATGTTTTTGACCCTGTATTGCAGGGCGATATAGTCAAGCATGATTTTATTATAAAAAATGACTCCAAAAACACTCTTGAGTTGATGAATGCAGAGGGGTGCTGCGGATTTATTGTAGAGTCCTATACTTCTAAGATTCAACCGGGCATGACCGGGAAGCTATCTGTCCTGATGCTGACCGACTCCCGTGGCGGGACTGAGATCAATGGGACCATACGGGCTCAAACAAATGATAAAGACCGCCCTGAAATCTCAATAGATGTTTTTTTGTACGTCAAAGAGTTCGCAGCCCTTCATCCTTATCGGATATGGCTTGAAGGGTCTTTTAAAGATGAGATCAGTGAAAAGTGTATTGTTATTCCCAATAAAGATTACCCGTTTAATATCACCGGTATTAAATTAAGAAAAGGCGTATGGCTCGACTACAGCTACAGAGAAATCGAGAAAGATGGCAGAAAAGCATTTGAAATAACAGTAAAAAATACAAGAAAAAAGCCGGGCCCATATCAGGAGGTATTATTTGTACAGACCGACAACAGCGCCCGACCGGAATTCAAAATTCGGATTGAAGGGCGGATCACCGAATAAGGAAAAACATTTTTCGAAGCAATCAGGCTTATCCTTAACCAGCATTTTTCGTGTAGATATGTAAATCCACCTTTATTCCGCTGATCGTCATCATGACCAGCACATCGTCTTTGATAAATTTGACGACATTGTATATTGTTTTTCCGTAATAATCGACTTCGTTTACAAACTCCCTGTTTTTTTCATCATAAGTATATGCCTGGGGATTTTCAAAGAATGTATATTTGCTGGCCGTCGCTTGGTCCGGAGTAAAAACCAGATTCCCCTCACTGTTTTTTTCAAGCTTGAATCCATTGTCTTCTTTTTTCCAGTCATCCACGCTGATCCAGTCGTTTCCCCAGAAATCCATTACATCCTGGTCCCCGGTCTGGACCAAATCATCCAGGAGCGGAATCTGCTCGACATACTCTATGTTTCTGTCATAAATCTGCTTTTTAATATCTTCGATATATTTCGCTTGATGGGCTGAGAAAGATTCGTTTTCTTTTTTCTCAAGCCTTATGTCATCCTCAGGAACGTTTCCCGAAGATTCATCCCGGACACTGTTTTGGGCCACATTCCGTACGGGCTTTTTTTGAAGACCGGGCAGCTCTTTTGGGGGGGTTAGGCCCGGTTTTTGAGAAAGCATCGTATCCTTACCGGATTGTTCTTGAACCGGATTTTGATCAAACAAAAAAAACAGAAAGCCACTCGCTGCCGCAATGATCAATAAAAAGAGGCTGGTTATCGCTGTTTTTTTTTTCATTGTAAGTTCTTTTCCTTAATTCTTTTCTGTTTCAAATAGTTAGTATAAGCAAGCGGTGCCGAATCGAAATTCTATAGTAAAAAGCTCTTATCGATAGAAATTTTTCTGTACCATTACGCCCCAAATCAGGTTTGCCAGTTTTTGTGAACCGCTGTAGGTCGGATGTATATTGTCTGATTTAATGTCAGATTCAAAAATATAATCTCTCGGGTCAGCAAGCGCTATGGAAAATCCGGGCAAAGCGCCGCCATAATATTCCCCGTAACCCGGCACAACGCCGGAATAATTTGTGCCGCCGGACGCGCTGAAATCAAACAGGTCAGGGTACAGGTTGTCATAGGCATAGTCTATGGCTTCATTTTTCTCCGCTTCGCTTCCCTTGACATGGTAATACCCCATCCATACATTGCCGGTTGAAGGGCCATTATTCATATCGACGATCATATTCCACATGGTGTCGGAAATGTAGTCAAGCACATCGAGGCATCCCGGGGTCAGGGGATCTGAATTGCAGTCCATGCTGCCCTGAAGGATGTCATTGGCGCCGCCGTCTGCAATAATTGTTTTAAGCGTTGTCCGCGTTACAGCCTGAGCCAATTGGCCGTCAATGGCAGCGATTTTAGCGCCGCTGACCGAACGGTCCTTGTAGGTTTTACCGGAAAGCGTTTTCAAAACTTTTTGAATATCCCCCGAAAGATCAAAAACCGAATCGCCGACGATCTGAACATCCCATTCAGACGGCTTGGGATTATTAAAATCCCAACTGCATTGGCATAGTACAAAAGGCATTACGGATACCAGGATGACCGCAAAAAAGAATCTGATTTTTTTCATGCTCGCCCCCTTTTGATGATGTTAAGAATAAATGATACGATACCGCTTGCTTTTTACTAACATGATAATTTTTTAAAAAATTTGGCTCTCTGGACCAAAATAAAAAACCGGG
The DNA here is from genome assembly GCA_025453995.1 of Desulfobacterales bacterium. Taxonomy (GTDB): domain Bacteria; phylum Desulfobacterota; class Desulfobacteria; order Desulfobacterales; family Desulfosalsimonadaceae; genus JALOPH01. The sequence continues at coordinate 86 of JALOPH010000050.1, read as the reverse complement.
TGCCTTTTTCAGGCAACCCGGCTCTCTATTAAGATCCGTGGCTTTCCGTCTCCGCCTCACGGGGGATTTGGCTTTTTCTGAAAAAA
>JALOPH010000049.1 GCA_025453995.1 Desulfobacterales bacterium | reverse complement strand
ACAAACGATCTGAATTCAGCTTTTTGATTCCTGGGAAGACGCCGGCACTGAATATAGGCGTATCAAAGGATCAAGATAGCAATCTGGAAAATCACCCGTTGGAAACTGACAAAAACTTGCCGCATGCCACGGCGCCTCAGGAAGCAACTGTTGAAACGCCGGCGCAAACCGATATTTCCCTTTTGGATCATCCGGCAAAGCAGGCTGAGGTCACATCCTTCAGTCTGGCCCAGGTGCTCCAGGCAGAACCTGCGGATGCCTCTCGAATGGTGGCAATGCAAACGGTGCTGGCTCGGTGGGGGGCTGAACGGCAAATTCCCCGTGAACTCTACAGCATACAAAGCAACATGGAATTTTTTATTCTTGCCGCCAAACAGCAGGGGTTGATCCTTGAGGAAATCAACGGCAGCCTTGCGCGCATCCGGAATTTAAACCTGTGCGCCATCCTGGAATTTGATTCTCCGGATACACATTCGCCGGTTTTTCTGACAGCTGTTGAAGCATCAGATTCTTCAATGATTTTCTCTGGCCATCAGACGGATCAACGGATGATTTTTGATGACGAGGCGATCCGGCTATACTGGACCGGCAGGGCTTATGTATTCTGGAAAAATTTTTACAATTACCAGGGAATCATTCCTGCGAGCACGCAAAACGATTCAATCATCACCTTGAAACTTCATCTTCGGGATATCGGTTATGAAAACATCGAGATAAACGGAGTCTATGATGCATCAACCCGCAAGGCGGTGGAAGCGACTCAAGCCAAACACGGACTCCCTGTTGACGGATATGTGGGGCCTCTGACCAAAATTGCGCTTTACAATGAAAAAGCATCGCTGCCGATACCGCATTTGGTTGCGCCAATGGAGACCCTTCATTGAGTTCTATTTTACGCGCTTTAAAAAAAATTCAAAACGAAACGGCTGCATTACCGGAAATTCAGGCAGGCCCGGGCATGTCTTCATCAGCTATGGCCCGGAAAAACACTTTTTTATATAAAGGTATTATACTCGTTGCGATCTTAATGGGGGTGGCGCTTGGCGGTTCATGGGTTATTAAAAGTCCACAGAAAGATCAAGGGTCGGATCTCCAGACTGTTCAAGGACCCCCTGAAATGAAGGCATCACCCCAACCCGGTTTGGAATCAGGCATTCCAAAGCCTGAAAATCCAAGCCGGACCCCGGTTGTCCCTGAACCAAAAATAGAAATGCCGGCAGCACATCCACCCACCGATTATTTGACGGATCAGCCCGTGATGCATGACAATGGCGCGACAAATCAAGTCGATTTGGCAAAACCAGAAAAAGAGCATGGCCTCGAGGCTCTCCAAAAGCCGGATGAGAACGACACATCGAGACTCATATCACCTGATAAGAGAACAAAGGAACAGCATGTGTCTTCAAATTATAATGAGATCGATGAAAAAGCGGGCCTGGATCTTCAGGCCATATCCTGGGCTTCAGCCTCCCATCAACGCCTGGCAGTGATTAACGGGACTCTTTGCCGGGAGAATGAATCGGTCAAGGGATATACGATCAAGCAGATCAACCCGGATGATGTGATCGTCTCCAATGGCGCTGTTACCGGAAAGCTGGTCCTTAAAATTCGTTAGAATTCTATTCAAATCAATTGAAACATGGTAAGGATTAGTCCCTTCCGAAGAAGAGAGCATTCTTTACTTTGCAAATTTTTTATAGTATCTGGCGACGGTGAATGGCCCTAAAGGCGGATCCGCTCAGAATCAACGCTAAGAGAATCATGCCCCACTCGGAGAGGGTTGGAATCGCTGCCGGTGGTTTTGCAGAATAATTATATGAAATATCGTCTATTGCAAGCTGAGCGCCATCAACACCGACATACCTGAATCCAAGTTGTACAGGTTGTTTTGCGGGCAAAAGTGGATCAAGATCAAATGTGCTTTGCGACCAGACCCAGTTGCCCAGCCAGTCATCATCAACTTTTCCAACGTAAACATCGTCACCCCCGCCGATGCCGTTGACCACTATCCATACCTCGCCGTTATAGTTGTCATAAGTATCCCGGCCCCAATAAAGGCTGCCAAAAGACCAAAGGCTTAATATTCCGCTATAATATCCGGAAGGAGTTAGCAGCCACTCATCTTGCGGTACCAATTCCGGATTATATTCGACATCTGCCGAATAGGATCCGGAATGACTACTTGATAATAATTTCCAAGTATGCACATTGTTGGTGACCGCAGACCATCCGGCCGGTGGGACTATACCAGCTTCAAAGCCTTCGGTGACTGGTTCCGGTTTACCTAAGGCATTATTTGATGGATAATCCGGATTAGAAACAGGAGCCTTTTTTGCTGTTATATCCTCATTCTCATCAGCGAATGAAAGAGATGGGATAGTCAAGAAAAAAAGAATTAGGATTGTAATGTATTTTTTCATTAAATCTCCACTTAATTTAATGTGTCCCTGATTAAGAATTCTTTAGAATAAGAATTCAGTAAGTATGCTAAATACATCCTTAATTTAAGATATGTTAAAAGTCAAATGTCTGGGACAAAAAAAGCGAAAAATCATCAACGAGCTTCAATCAAGACATAGGGATGGGGTTACACAAAGTTGAATATGCTGATCTCAGCAAAAAATATTTAAAAATGACCAACGAATGAAAAAAATGCGGCATTGGGTTTGATATTCATCATTCAAATTGAGATGTTGAAGCCAATCAATCTTTATACTGATAGAGCTGTACCGATAATCATTGCCTTGTTTGTTCATCTAGAACCAGAAACCTCTCCGACATGAAGTAGAGAAAAAGAAACAGACCGAGCCCTAACGCAAAGACCATCCATTCACCAACAGACGGCGAATATTGAACCAGGCCTGCAATGGTTTCAACCCCGGCGCCTTCAAGTCCGGCCCTCATGGGCGGCAATTGGCCCGCCACGATAAAGTCATACCGGGTGAAAAACATGCCGATCATGAACGCCAGGCCGGCCATACCGAGGGCTTTTAAATTTTTCACCCTGCTGATGAGAAGCAATGCCACCGGCAGGCAAAGAGCCAGCAAAATTTCACCGATCCAGAAATGAGAAGACAGAGGCCCCTTTAAGAGCGTCGTGACGGCTTCGACAGAATCCTGGGGTTGTGTGTAAAGAGAGGAGACGATCTTCCAGGACAGCAGGAAGATCATCACCCCAAGGCAGATTCCCATGAGTTTTCCAAGTCCTGCCATGGCGTCTGAATAGAAGTCCGGAACATTGAATTTGTATATGATATTGTAAATGAGCATCAGTAAAGCCGCCCCCCCGGCAATCCCGGACACGACCAGATACATGGGGAAATAGACGCCATGATAAAAAGGCCGGGCGGTCAGAGACCCGAATACAAATCCAAGATTGCTGGTGGCCACGATGCCCACCAGGAGAGCAAAGAAGCCAAGCACTGCAGCCACCTTGTGATTTGTCCCTGAAGGGTTGAACACCACATATAACTCGATCGCTAAAATGACCAGCTCAATACTGTAAAACAACCCCATCCAGACAATGGGCGCTGAGAAATTCGGGGAAAGAATGAAAAGGTACAGCAGTCTGAAAGGATGCCCCAGCTCCATGCCGATCTGGGTAAATCCGGCAAGAAGGATGATAAATGCCAGCAGGACGATCCGCCGGCTCATTTTTGCAAACACAGTGACGCCAAACGCATGTCCCAGTCCGCCGATAAACGCAAGCCCGGTGGAGGTAATGACAAAATAGGCATACGTGGCGATCAGCAGACCCCAGGGAACCTGCCGGGTGACGCCGTACACGGCTTCATGCCCCTGCCAGAAAACGCGCACCACGCCGATGAATCCCAGAAACAGCAATATCGCTCCGAGGATGATAAAGGGCATGGACGGAACGTCTTTGTTGATCCGGATCATTGAACGGTATTTATCTAAAGATTGAAACATGGGAGCCTCCTATGCGAGATAAAACAGTCTGGGCCGGGTATTTTTTTCAGGCTTGAGCTGATAGTGCTGCCGGGAGCTCAACAATCGGGCGGCATCACTGGCCGGATCATTCATATCTCCGAAAACCCTGACTTTGGTGGGACAGGTTTCCACGCAGGCCGGTTCGCGGCCTTCGCTCACCCGGTGCATGCAGAACGTGCATTTTTCCACCGCCTCATGCAGGTCGCTCACAAACCTCGCATCATAAGGACAGGCGGCCATGCAGGCTTTGCATAAAATGCATTTTTTATAATCCACCAGCACAACCCCCTCCCTGGTCCTGAAGGTGGCTTTTGTCGGGCACACCTTTTCGCAGGGCGCGTTTTCGCAGTGCTGGCATTGGGAGGGCTGGTATTCCTGATGCAGACGGGGGAACTTTCCCTGCAGGGGCATTTCCGTGACCCATATCCGGTAGGTGTCATCGCCCACGGGCACGAAATTTTCAAATTTGCAGGCCACGGTGCAGGCCTTGCAGTTTAAGCACTTCTTGGTGTCCAATACAATGGCGTATTGCTTATCGGCCATAAATTATCAGCTCCCTATATTTTAGTGATCGTGACAAAGGTTTCATGCATGCACATGCTGCCAGAGATGGTGTCCAGCACATCTTCTAAAATTTCGGATTCCGAAGCGCCCCGTTTATAAATCTGTGACATCCAGGGTGATTGTCTGCCCCAGCCATTGACATAGAAAACGCAGTCCGGACGGATTTTTTCAGTCACATAAGCTTTAATTGTCTGTTCACTGACTTTGCTTTTCACGCGCACTTCATCGCCCTGGGAAATCCCTAATTTTTTGGCTTCTGCCGTGTTGATCCAGATGGTGTTTTCCTTCTGGATTTCCCAAAGGTAGGGATTGTTCTGGGTGCTGGTGTGCGTGTTCCAAGCGGTACGGCCCACAAGAAAACGATATTGATCAGGTCCGGGCAAAGCGGACGGCTCGCAGTATTTGGGCAATGGAAACAATCCAAATTCTTTATAGCGTTCGTTGAACAGTTCGATTTTTCCGGTCTTGGTTTTAAAACGGAAATCCGGATTCCGGGTGGAGCCATACCTGGCCTTTCCGCCGTCAGGTGTATAAAATCCTTCTTTAAGCAATTCCTCAAATGCACCCGGATATTCTAAAACCTGATGCTGGATGTATTCGACAATGGGTTTATCCAGAACCCCCTCCAGGATGTCTTTTTTGAAGGCTTCAAAATCGGCCGGTTCGATATCGTCCCACAAGGACGGGATTTTGACCATTTCATGAATAATGCCGCCTGCAATCTCAAACATGGTCTTTGTGTCAAACAGGGGTTTGATCACCGGCTGGCGGAATTCGACGATGGGTTCGATGCCGCCGAGGTTGTGAACCGGGTCCCAGCTTTCAAGATAGGTGGAATGAGGCAGTACAAGGTCGGCATACCAGGCGGTGTCGGACATCTGCTGCTCGATGACGCAGATGAACTCCATTTTTTCAAACATCGTTAAGGTCTTTTGGACATTGGGAACCGATTGGACCGGATTCTGTTTGAAACAGAAAAATCCGCGCACCGGATAGGGATTGTCCTGAAGCACGGCTTCCCTGAATGATCCCCAGCTTCCGTCTTTTTCACTTAGAAAAGCGCAGGAATCAACCGGCAGGCCGGTCCCCACCATGGGGCATGCGACCGAGTCAGGCACCACATCTTTAACTAATCCCACCGCCTGTTTGTCCACACGTGGCTGAGACAACATGAAAAAAGGAAAGATAACGTTATGCATATTGAGCTTGACGGAAGATTTGGGCACCACTGCACCTATGGTGTCCCAGCAGCCGCAAATGGCCGCGAGAATAGCAAATGTCTGGCGGATGTAGACTTCATTGGGATAAAAGGCGCTGCGGCGTCCGGGGTAAATGACGCTCCGGGGGGCATGGTAGGCAAATTCCCTTGCAATCTGGCGGATCTCATCAGCCGGTATTTCGCATTTTGCCTGGGCCCATTCAGGAGTGTACTCGACAACCAGATTTTTCAGCTCTTCAAAACCGTATGTATAGGTTTCCACAAACGCGTGATCATAAAGATTTTCTGAAATGATAACGTTGATCAGCGCCAATACAAAGGCCTGGTCTGTTCTGGGTTTAACCGGATACCAGCGGTCCGCCTTGGCTGCGGTTTCCGTGAATCTGGGGTCTAACACAATCAACTTCTGACCTTTGGGCTTGAAGCGCTGGAAATCCACGGAATCCGGGGTAATCAACGCCTGGGCGCGATCCGAGCCCAGCATGATGACATACTCCGCATGCTGAAGATCCGCATCCGGGAACACGCCGAATACAGAGGACCATCCCTGGATATTACTCGACAGACAGAGGGTCGTGTGCCGGACCGTATTCATGGACCCGAAGCTGTTGACCAGATAGTAATAGAATTCCTCCTGGAACCCTTCTGTGGATGCAAACGCGACACACGAGCGGTTTTGATATTTTTCCTTAAGATCAGCGAGGTTTTTGGCAACGAGTTTGAAAGCCTCATCCCAGGAGATTTCCTTCCATTTGCCTTCACCCCGCTTGCCGGTTCGAAGCAGGGGTGTTTTCAGCCGGTCCGGGCTGTAGGGGAGGGCGGCGCCGGCATTTCCCTTGGCGCAGAGCATCCCCCGGCTTTTGATGTTTTTAGGATTGGGGTTGATTTTATGGAGTTTGCCCTCCACCACTTCACAGATAATGCCGCATTTATTGACGCACATGTCGCAGTTGCTGGCGATGAATTCTCGCTTTCCTTTTGGAAGGATTGAATAGTCATTGGTTTTTTCAGAAGCCCTGACAACCCGGGTCAGCGCTGGCGCAAATGCAACCCCGGCTGCCGAGGCGGCGCTGATTCCGAGGAATTTTCGTCGGGTCATTTTATTACCGATCATCGATTTACCTCTGTGATGTGTGAATTTTTTTGGTTCACGCCAAGGACTTGGTTGAAAATATTGTCCAGGTCGTGAATAAAATTTTTTAAAGCCTCTGAAGATATCCGGTAGAAATCCATGGATGCATGCAATGTCACTTTTTCTGCAAAATCATCCACCCAATGTTCCATGCAGGATCTTAATTCAAGCAGACCTGCATTCGCGTTCTGGCATTTTGAGGAATCGCCATTCTTCTCTATTATAATACGGACCAAAGCGGCGCAGCTTTCCAGCAGGATGGACAGATGGTCTTCAAGTTCCGGGGCCGAGGCATCCAGACGAAAACCGGATTCTTCCAGGATATGCCTGATCCTGAAATAGGTCCTGCCCATGAGCTGTCCCTGATCCATATGAAAGGAGGCGTAGGGCAACGCCGGCACAAATCCTTTATTATTTACAAAGAGGCTGACATATTCACCCTGGAGATCTGAAACACGGGGAAGGGGAGGGAGGCCTTCCCCGTATTCAGAAAAAAAGCCGTCAAACGCTTCGAGTTTTTGACGGATTTCAGTATAGACGGTTTCATCCGGATACCGAAAAATCAGACCGAGGCAGAAAAAAATATTTTTCAAAGCCAGGGCTGCCTGTAAGTTTGGGTTTTTCATGGCCGGTAAAGCCTGGAAAAACTGCTTATTCGCAGGTGGCGGGTTGCGGTGAATCATACGCATGATTGTAGAGATAGGTATACGTATCGTTTAAATCGCCCTGGGAAAGCTTTTTCCATTCATCCTTGCAGGTAAGTTTTTCATAACTTTTAAATGTCCGCTGCCATTGCGCCTGGGTTTTGGAATTGGGCGAAAGATCAGGCGCTGTGCCGCCGGGAATATGGCATGTCCGGCAATTTTTTCTGAACAGGTATTTGCCCTTGTTGTCATTTCCGGTGTTGGTAAACTCGTCTGCCGCCATGGCGATACCGAAGGTTGCAGCGATAAGCAGGGCGACTAAAACTGTGGCAAAAAATTGATTTTTTTTCATGAGTTTCTCCTTAAGATTTTACATGACATTTTTGTTAAAATTACTTGAAATTATAGGTTAAAATACAACATAACGATCGCATTTGTTTATCATTTCCGCATTCCGGGCCTGGGTGGCGAAATCTTTAAACCCAACTCCGGGGACATCGCCTGAAAGTCCGAATCCCCTGAAGCTCACATCACAGACGGAGAGTTTAGCTTTTCCGACCAGTTCGGCAAACCGTTTATCCTGGGTCAGCTTTACGCCGGCACCCGTGAAAAAGATTTCAATTCTTTTTCCCTTTGCATGGGCTGCATTGGTTAAGTTAATGACATGGTCCAGGAATTTGTCTGTACCCACCATGATGCCGAGAAGTTCTGACATGGGTTGCCTCATTTTTTTAAATATTTGCGGGTTATATTACCACCATGAGATGACTTTATCGTGCGAAAAGATATCATCCACCAGTCTGCTCCAATCCACATTTCCCTGAAACAAAGGCTTAACCGTTGCTTCCGCATCTTCTGAAAGAAAGTGAATCAGTTTTTCAACAGTTTCATCCGGGGCGCTTCTTAAAATATGGAGAATTTTCATTTTCGATTTCCTTGCTAAAAAGGGATGATCAGGTCGACCGATTTGAGACGTTCAGCAATCTCTTTTAACGTAGCATGCTGAAAGTTGTATTTTTCAGCATTACCCATATGGTTGGAAATGCGCTGACCTTCCATTTCATCTAAGAATTCCATGTTGTCCCGGTAAGCTTCATCCATATTCGCAATTTCATGATTTAAGACAATCATCTGGATATCCACTTCATCAAGCAGGGCGCCGAGGCTGACCCTTAATCCCTCATATTGCTGTTCGACATCCTTGATTAATACGGCCACTTTTTTCATCGGATTCACCCTTTTTTTATGAAGAAGCGCGAGTAGCCTTGAGCTTCATCAGAGATCCCCAATAACTCGTTGTTGTTTTTTTTGCAGAAATCCGGAATATCGTTTTTCGACCCTGGATCGGTCCCCCAGACTTCCAGTATCTGGCCTGATTTCATCTCTTTTAGTTTTTTTTTGGTTTTCAGCAGGGGCATGGGGCAGCTTAAGCCCCGGGCATCGAGTGTTTCATCTGATTTTATGCTTTCAATATCCATTTTTTAACTCCTTAGAAAATGACAAGTTTTTCGGTTTTTTCATTCCAATCTGCCAGAATCACCCATACCAATAAAATGGCAAGAAAAACGGGCATGGCAATTTGCCAGGATAAGATATCCGGCATGAAGATTTTTGAACCCAGTTTTGCAGCCAATTGGGTTTTGTCTTTGATCTGATCAGCCAGGGCGTTGGTGATCGCAAATGTCACCATCGTGATCATCAGCTTGATGTGGCCTTCGCCCGCCCGCCATAAGGTGCTGGTGCCGCAGCCGCCGGCCAGGACCATGCCGATGCCGAAAACGGCGCCGCCAACCAGGGTCCCGATCCAGAAGGGTTGGACAACCCCCATGTCGGGAGGCTGGATGTAGCTCCATTTGATGAGCGCAGACCCGAATCCATAGACCAAAAGGCTTAAGGCAATGGCTTTGATCATTTCGGATTCACCGGTCATAAAGGGGTCCCGAAATGCCCGGACGAAACAGAATCTGGATCGATGAAACACCAGTCCCAGCAGGAGGCCGAAGAAAAGAAGCCCGCCATCCCGGGTTTTGCCGGCTGCTGCAAACCCATAGAAAGCGCCAACAATCGCAAACAGGATCATGGCGCCGATCACCTGCTGCACTTTTGTCCAGTTGACGGAAGAACCGGCGACTTCGGTTTTTGGTTTGGCGCTGACCGGTTTTGCAGGGATATGTTCCATTTCCCACAGCAAGACTTTCAGGCCGATAAAAGCGCCGATACACAGGCCGATCATCATGGAATATCCGCCAATGGATAACATGCCGACACCGGTATAAAATGCGCCCACATTGCATCCTGAAGCCAGCGCGGACCCTGTTCCCATCAGCACGCCGCCGATGACGCCTTTGGCATATTCAATGGGCGGGGCGGGCCGGAATTTAAATTGCCGGCTCAATAATGCCGAGGCCAAAGCCCCTACAAAAAGTCCTATGTTGGTCAGTGAAAGGGTATGCTGCCAGGGGGTATGTTCAGGCTTAGAAAACCCTGGGATCAGATAATACAGCATCCAGTTTCCCCAGTTCTGATATCCGCCTGTGATGCCCAGCGGAGAATTCCAAAGAAAGATACCCAGCGAGATCAAGGCGATTACAATCCCGGCAATCCAGGCCGGCCATTTTTCTTCAAACAGAACGGCATATCCCTTGCCGAATTCTTCTTTTATTATTGTCCGGAACATATATTTATACGATCTTTTGAGTTAATTTTTCTGATATACTTAACCAAAATTTGATCATTTTATCCGGCGGAGAGGGGTACCCGCCGGATAAAGAATAAATTTTCCGATGGTTTAGCGGAAAATTTAGAATTGAACCGTAGCAGACAGATAGTAATTCCAGACTTCATCAACAACAGGATTTAATGCATCCATTGAAGTGGCGTCGGAAATTTTGACCGGTTTTCCCAGAGGATTGCCGCTGCCGGTGTAATCATAATCGTAGAGCTGGACCCCGCCTTTTACAAAGAAGTTTTTGGCTATGATCGGCTGAATGTAATACCCTTCATACACTTGGCCGCGCACTGCCAGCTTGCTGCCGATCAAAGAATCTTCAGCGCCGGTGAAATTAAACCAGTACTTGGAGCCCCAGTTGTATTCGAATCCGAGCCTTGCTGTGTAGGGCATGGGGAATAAGGCGCCGGTATATATGCTGTACCCATCCCGGGATTCCAGATCGCCGTTGGAACTCAACAATCCCATTCCCATCATTTCATAGAAAGGATTTTTGGAAATTTCAGAAGGATTGGTATGGGTCCAGGAGCCGGCCAGAAAGCAGTCTATATCCGTGTCGAATTGCTCCGTTAGATTGGATTGTAATAATAATGATGCCGCATCCCAGTCGCCGATATTTGTCATGGGTTCCATCCGGGAAACAAAGCCGCCGGAGTTGGGTGAGAAATAATACTCATCTTCACCATCCTGATTGGTATCCCCTTTGCTGATAATGAACGGCATGACCGTCAAGCCGGTGAAGCCGTCGGTCACATCCCATGCATGGGCGTAATTGAGCATCATATTGGTGCTGCCGTTATCATAGAGATCCGAAATAAACCCGAACATATGAACGTCTTCTATATCGGATTCCGGGTCCAAGGATGAACTGTTTCCCCAATCGGATTCAAAACCAACGCCGTAACAAAGTTTGAAGGAAGCGCCGGGGATTCCGACCAAGTCTTCCAAACCAAACGTATAAGAAGCGCCGTCAAACTGCCAGTTGATAATGGTCGCCATGGGAGATCCGCCCACTTCACTGTAGTTGCCGTATTCCAGCGGAGGCCCGTCGGTGGATGGCCGTCTGCCGAGAGATAGCGTGGTGGGAACGTCCCCAAAATCTTTTTTATAGGAAAAATATGCCCGTTCCAGCCGGATGGTGTCTCCATGGGGCAGGCTGGAGGTGTTCCCGTCAAAGGTTACGTCTCCCAAGCTTCCCTGATTGAACTTCACGCCGGTGCTGTCGCCGAAAACTTTGTAAGCAGCCATCCGGCCATTAAAATTCAGCTGTTCATTTATTTTCCCTTTCATTTCCAGGCGGAACTTATTCGTGTAGATGATATCATTATCCACATCATATTCTTCCGGCGGAGGAATCATTCCGGCCTGGCTCATGTTGTATATTGCCTGCTGGATCTGGGAGAGGGTCGCGCCATTAAACCCAAAGGGAGGGGGGGCAAAAAAAGCTCCGAAGAATGCAGGGGGCGCGGCCTGGACATCTTTATAATGAATGCTTTCCGCTCTTGTCCGGAAATATGCGCCCATGGAGATTCTGTCCGTGGCTGTGTGGAGTTCAGTTTTATCTACGCGGTCGCTTAAATCATCCATGTTCTCCTGGGATGATTCCGTTTCTTTTTCCAGTTTTTCAACTTTTTCTTTTAACTCCTTGATTTCCTGCTTCATGGTGCAGGTTTCGTGGTCCTCGGTTGCCGTAACTGGAACGGCTAAAAATAACATAAATGCCATGACCGTCCATGGGATTAAAAAGCCTTTAACTTGTTTCATTGAATACCTCCTGTTCATTGATGATTAAATGACCGCTTCTTCACTCAACGCGGCAAATTTCATAACAACATTTATGAACAGTTTGCAATCTGTGTGCCAACAAGATGTCAATTTATATATAATTGATAATATTATATTTTTTAGTATTATTCACTGTCCGGGGAGATCTCTGGGTAGCTAACTATCAATATTTCACAGTCTTTAGAAAGTATCAGAAAGCTTGCATTTATTGATTATAAGAAATATATTAACACATGTTAATTGTCGGTTAACAGGTTAACAGGCCAATATGCACATGAGGAATGTCATGGAAGAACAGTCCCTTGATATTGCAAAGCATTGGAAAACCATTACGGACACGGTTAACGATGGTCTTATCGTCGTGGACACGTGGGGAAAGATAGTCGCCGCCAACCCTGCAGCCGAACGCATGACCGGATACACGGAAGCAGAGCTGAAGAATAAGGACTGCCGGATATTAAATTGTACCGGGTGTAAAATGTTCGCCGAAGGGCCCAAAGAAAAATGGTGCAAATTTTTTTCCGTGGGCAAAATCCGCGACAGAAAATGTCTGATCACCCACAAGGACCGCCGAACGGTTCATATTTTAAAAAGCGCAACTGTATTGCGGGATGAATCCGGTGAAATCGTCGGCGCGGTGGAAACCCTTACGGATGTATCTCCTATTATCCGCAAGGAACAGGAAATCAAAACCCTCCGTCAGACATTTCAGCTCGATGACGGATATCATGGGATTATCGGTAAATCCAACGTGATGCAGATTCTGTTCGAACTCATTGAAAATGTTTCTCAATCCGCCGCGCCGGTAATGATTCAGGGAGAAAGCGGAACGGGAAAGGAACTCGTCGCCCGCGCCATCCATGAAGCCGGCTCCCGGAGAGACAAACCGTTTATTAAAGTCAACTGTGCGGCGTTGAATGAAAATCTTCTGGAAAGCGAGCTGTTCGGCCATGTCAAAGGCGCATTCACCGGAGCAGACCGCGACCGTACCGGACGGTTTGAGGCGTCTCATGGCGGCACGATCTTTTTGGATGAGATCGGCGACATACCCATGGCCACCCAGGTAAAACTCCTCAGGGTCCTTGAGGACAAAAAAATAGAGCGGGTAGGGGACCACAATCCGATTCCCATCGATGTGCGGATCATCACCGCAACCAATAAAAATCTTGACGATCTGGTCAGGCAGGAGAAGTTTCGGGAAGACCTGTATTTCCGGATTAATGTGTTCCCGTTATACTGCCCGCCGCTTGCCAGGAGGCGGGAGGATATCCCTGCCATTATTCAGCATTTTATCCGCCAGAGCACCAAAAACAACGGCAAACGCATCCTTGGCGTCACTCCTGAAGCCATGGAGATATTGACAGCCTATAGCTGGCCCGGGAATATCCGGGAACTTCGTAATGCCATTGATTACGCGTTTGTGCTCTGCCCGGGCGGCGGCATTGGCGTGGAACATCTGCCGCAAAAAATTATTGCTGCTGAAAAACCGCAGACAACGTCTGATGCAGATCCTCTTCCGCATCGGGAAAAGCTGGTCCATGCGCTCAAGCAGGCCGGATGGAATCAGACTGAAACCGCAAAACAGTTAGGTGTCAGCAGGGTCACAGTCTGGAAGCGGATGCAGCAGTTCGGGATTAAGCGGCCGGTATGATGTTAGAAGCCAGGAGTAAGGAGCCAGAAGCCATAATACAAATATGAATATCGAATAATGAACAAGGAATGTCGAATATCGAAGTTTAAACGCCTTCTGGCATATGGTTCCAGTTCCCTCAATTCTGGCTATTTTAATTCACATTTTGAAATGACTGGAGGAAATAGCATGGGCCGGGTTTTCATTATTTTAGGATTTTTGTTGATTTGTGCAATCTCATGCAACCTGCGTGATCCTTTACCCATCCCTTCGGAAGAATCTTTCGCCTGTCGGCGTGTTCGCGTGGCGGACGGGCCGGAAGATTTCGCCCTGGACACCTGGCATGGACCGCCCAGGCTACTTGTTTCATCCCATGACCGCCGTCATCCCGAAACTTCCGGCGGCATTTACTTTCTTGAAATTGATACAGATAAAACAGGCGAATTAAAGCGAACGGGGGAACCTCCACTTATCACGGCATTCAAACCCCATGGCGTGGATATCCGGCATTCCGGCAATCAGACTTTGCTCTATGTCATCATTCATGATCCCCGCGGCCGGATGGAAAGATCTGAAAATGCTGTTGCAATATATTCGGTGGAGGATGATTCGCTTAGATTCATTCAATTGCTTGAAGATAAAGAATGCCTCTGGTCTCCCAATGACCTTTCGGTGATGTCTTCCGGTGAAATTTATCTGACCAATGATTATAAGACAAAATTTAATTTATACTTTCGCACCAGCGGATCAGAAATCTCTTATTTTAATCCCTCAACACGCACCTGGTCGGTGGTGGCGGATGACATCGCTTTTGCAAACGGTATTCTCGCGGAAAAAGAACGGGTCTATGTGACCACCACGCTGGGTGAAGAGATTCTGGAATACCCGCGAAATCCTGATGGAACCCTGGGCAAGGAAAAAAAAATTATTCGGGTGAAGGGGCCTGATAATCTGACCCGTCAGGGGCAGTATCTGCTGACAGCCGCCCATTTTGACGATCTTGCGTTTATGCGACACAGCAAGGACCCTGCAGTGCCTTCGCCTTCCGTTGTATTGAGAATTTATCCGGAACAGCGATCCAGAGCGACAGTCTTTGTCGACAACGGCGAACTGATCAGCGCGGCATCCACAGCCATGGTTTATCAGGACAAGTTATATATTTCCCAGGTGTTTGATCCGTATATCGTTATCTGCAGCGTGCCTAAATTTCTTTTTTAAAATGATATTCAGGGCTCCGCGCGGCTGCGCGGAGCCCTGAATATTAGGGGTTCATTTCATAGGTGTCTTTGAGCGCGAACACATGCTTTTCCCAGAATCTCTGGAACCGGACATTGTCCACTTTCGGCCGCTTGATCATCTTCATGCAGATGTCCATCTGAGTTGCTGTGCTGTCAGGCTTGGAGTAGATCTGCAGCGCGAACTTGGAGAAATCGCGCACCATAAAATCAAAGATCTGTTCCATCAGATCATCTTCAAGCTTTTCCATTTTGTATTTTTCAAGAAGCAACTGGCCGTAAGCCACCAGCGTAAAGAGCTCGCCCAGAGAAAGCAGGAAATCGATGTTCTGGGCCTGCTCCGCGCTGGGAGTCGCTTTCATCAGAAATTCCTTGAGCAGCTCAATTTGTTGCTTGAATATTTTTACGTTTTCCAGTTCCACATTGTTGTAGGCGATATTGTAGTCATGGAACTGGATTTTTCCCAATCCCTTGGTCGCGCCCTGGTTGAACATAAAATCGTCGTTTTTCGGATCATCGCGTTTGGGGATTTCAGGGAATGCGCCCGGATTGAAAAAATAATTGGCCATGAACTTGATGATCAGCGCCATGTTTACATGCACCGTTCCTTCGAGTTTCGGCAGGGCCCGGATATCCTTTACCGCCATTTCAAAATACATGTCCTTTTCAAATCCCCGGGCCGCAATCACGTCCCACAACAGATTAATCACTTCCTCCCCCTGGGTGGTGACTTTCATCTTAACCATGGGGTTGAAAAGAAGGTAGCGCCGGTCGGTTTCAGACGCGGAGCGCATATAATCCGTGGCCCGCTGTGCGAAGAGTTTCATGGCTGCCAGGCGGCAGTAGGCGTCTGTAAAAAGCTGCTTGATATGGGGAAAATCCGTGACCCATTTCCCATAGAGGTTCCGGTGGCTGGCATGGTTGAGCGCTTCAAAAAAAGCGTGGGTGGCAATGCCGATGGACGCCCATCCCAGGTTGAATTTGCCCACGTTGATGGTGTTGAGCGCAGAATCCCAGGCTTCCCGGCCGGTGGTCAGAATGTCGTCGTCCGTGATCGGGTAACCATTGAGCGCGTATTCGGCCACGTATCCCTCCCAGTCCACCACGTTTTGAATCAGATCATAATTGGGGTGTTGGGGATTGACCACAAAAAACACATATTCATCGGTTTCAGAATTTTTTCCGAATGTGGAGACAAAGGCTGCTTTATTGCCGTTGCCGATATAATACTTGCCGCCGTCGGCCACATACTTTCCTTCAGAAAGCGGCGTCAGCGCCATTTCTGAAGAGTAGAGGTCCGCGCCGTGGGCTCTTTCAGAAAGGCCGAATGCAAAAATCCCTCCGTCTTTCAGGAACTTTGCGGTTTTCTTTTTGACCGCTTCGTTTTTGCCCATGAAAATCGGTCCAAGTCCGAGAATGGATACCTGCCAGGCGTACCAGTGGGACAGGTTATAAAACCCCAGAATCTCATTAAAGTCACAATTTCTGAAGGTGTCCCAACGGGTATCCGGGTCGCCTTCAGCGTATGCATCTGGCGTCAGCAGCGTGCCGAAAATATTGTTGTCTTTTAAAAATTTGATGAAATCCTCATACCAGACCCTGGCATGACTGTCGTCCTTGAGCTTTTTCTTCCCTCTGGATTCAAAATACGCAATGGTTTTAAGCATGATTTCCCGGGACTTGGGATCTAAATGGCTGAATTGTTCTTTTTTGGGGTTTAAGATTGTCATAGTGTTTCTCCCTGTTTTTTATGTTTTGGGGCGGTTTCCTGTCAATGATACTGTTTATTAATAGTTTGAATGCGAACCTATGATCTCAGTGGAGGCAGCGAGGACACGGTCGCTGCCCAACCCGGAGCCGAAGA
>JALOPH010000048.1 GCA_025453995.1 Desulfobacterales bacterium | reverse complement strand
CGGAAACCGCCGGCAGAAATATGAGGCCAAATGCGATCATTGTTTTTGAATCAACTGTATATCCCGGAACCACCGAAGAGGTCTGCGTGCCGATTTTGGAAGCGGTCTCCGGCCTTACCTGGAAGAAAGGTTTTAATGTGGGGTATTCCCCTGAGCGCATCAATCCGGGAGACAAAAAGCATACGCTGACAACGGTGACAAAAGTGGTTTCCGGTGATACGGAAGAAACCCTTCAATGTCTTGCCGACCTTTATGGTTCCATTATTCCTGCGGGCATTTACCGTGCGTCCAGCATCAAAACCGCTGAAGCCGCCAAAGTAATTGAAAATACCCAGCGGGATTTGAATATCGCACTGATGAATGAATTATCGGTGATATTCGATAAACTCGGCATTGATACGCTTGAGGTGCTGCAGGCAGCCGGAACCAAATGGAATTTCCTGCCGTTTCGCCCCGGTCTTGTCGGAGGCCATTGCATCGGTGTTGATCCCTATTATTTGACTTATAAGGCCGAAACAGAAGGATACCATCCCCAGGTGATCCTGGCCGGCCGGAGAATCAACGACAGCATGGGCAAATTCATTGCGGATAAAACTGTCAAGTTTTTAACGCGGTTTTGCAAAAACGTCAAAGATGCACGGGTCGGAATTTTAGGGTTGACTTTCAAGGAAAACTGTTCAGATCTCAGAAACTCCAGGGTTATTGATATTATTGACGAACTCAAGTCATTCGGCATTTCCCCTATGGTGCATGACCCGCTGGCTAATGCGGATGAAGCCAGAAGGGTGCTGGGTGTATCTTTAAGCCCATTAGAGGATTTGAATCAATTAGATGCCATTATTCTCGCTGTCAGCCATCAGGCGTATCAGGCCATGCCGGTTTCCGAATTCAAAAGCAGATTGAACTCTGATGGCTGCATTATTGATGTTAAATCAATTCTTGATCCGGCTGAAGTTAAAAACAACGGCATTCAATTCTGGCGCCTGTAGCAGATTGATTTTTTTATTTGTTTGTTTTTTATTTGAATTTTTCAATTTATTAATTTATATTGCAACCCAATGCTTTTTTTCAATCCCTTACATTATCTTTTATTTTTTCGAATTTCAGTTTTAAAATTTGGCTTTAGTGTTTATTCAGAATAAATTGTTTCTTTCCAACTTAATCACCAGCAAATGAAAAAAGGAGGGTATATGAAAAGAACGATCATGGAAGTTTTTAAAGAAACCGCTGATAAATATGGAGACCGGGTGGCATTAAAGCACAAAGTCGGCGGTCAGTGGAAAGAAACAACCTGGAAAGACTATTATAAGCAAGTAAGGGTTACGGCGCGCGCATTTATGGCACTTGGTCTTGAGAAAGGCAAGGCGATTAGCATCCTCGGCAACAATTGTCCCCAGTGGTTTATCAGTGATCTTGCCGGCGTATTCGCCGGCGCCGTTCCCGGGGGAATTTACACCACCAACAGCCCGGAGCAATGCCAGTATATAGCCTCCCACAGTGAAGCCAATATCGCTGTAGTGGAAAACGCCGATCAATTGGCCAAATTCAAAAAAATAAAGGATCAACTGCCGGATTTGAAAGCAATTGTCATGATGAACGGATCTGATCCCGATCCGATGGTCTATGCCTGGAACGATCTGCCGAAGCAAGCCGAGAAAGTATCAGACAAAGAGCTTGAAGAAAGAATCAAGGCCCAGAAGCCCGATGATTGCTGCACGCTGATTTATACTTCAGGCACCACAGGCAATCCTAAAGGCGTTATGATCAGCCATGACAATATTACCTGGACAGCGCAGCAGGTGATCAGTCTGATCAAAGCTGATCACGAGGATCATATTATCAGTTATCTTCCGTTGAGTCATATCGCCGAGCAGGTAGTGAGCCTTCATGGTCCGTATCTGATGGGGTGCACAGTCTGGTTTGCCGAAAGCCTTGAGAAACTTGGAGAGAACCTGACTGAAGTCCATCCGACTGTATTTGTGGGTGTTCCCAGGGTATGGGAAAAAATTCAGGCCAAGATGATGGCAGCAGGCGCCCAGAACCCGCCGCTCAAGAAAAAAATCGCTGCCTGGGCGCGTAAGCAGGGCCTCGCAGGCGGGTATGCCGAGCAGGAGGGGAAACCCAAACCTTTCTTTTATGGGCTGGCCAATAAGCTGGTTTTTTCAAAAGTCAGAGAAAAATTAGGGTTGGACAGATGCCGGCTGTTTATTTCAACCGCCGCGCCCATTGCCATGGATACACTTGAATTTTTTCTGAGTCTGGGGCTGCCGTTAACCGAAGTTTATGGCATGAGCGAATGTACGGGCCCGGCAACCGTATCCCTTCCTGAACCATTTAAATACAGAACCGGCTGGGCAGGACCCGCTGTTCCGGGCACGACCAACAAGATAGCCGAAGACGGCGAGGTCTTGATGAAAGGCCGCCACGTATTTAAGGGTTATTTTAAAAACGACGCCGCAACTGCAGAAACCCTTGACAAGGACGGGTGGCTGCACTCAGGAGATGTCGGCATCATTGATGATAAGGGATTCCTGAAAATCACAGACCGGAAAAAGGAATTGATCATTACCGCGGGCGGGGAAAACATTCCACCGGCTGTCCTTGAGGCAAAACTCAAAACGATTTCTGCTGTGGCGAATGTGGTGGTTATCGGCGACCGTCGAAAATTTATGACCGCCTTATTTACGCTGGACCCCGAAAAGATCAGTCAGGAGATCCAAAATGCCGGCAGTCCTGCCAAAAACATGGCAGAAGCCGCCAAATGCCCCAAATTCAATGCGTATATTCAAAATAAGCTGGATGATGTAAACACCACATTTGCAAGGGTTCAGGCCATTAAAAAGTTTACCATCCTCCCCACCGAATTTTCCGTTGAAGGCGATGAACTCACCCCCACCATGAAACTCAAACGCAGGATCATCAATACGAAGTATGCCAAAGAGATAGAGGCCATGTATAAATAATCCATTCATATCCACAATATAACAATAAGATCAGGGCTGCCAGTTTTCCGCAGCCCTGATCTTTTGACCTGCCTTAATAACAGGAAATCAACTTATGGACTTAAACCAACCCGAACTTACCCAGAAAGCGCTTCAAATCCTGCGCAACCCGCAAACATTTGAATGGTATTTCATCCCTCTCCTGGCCTTTGTGGTGTATATTTATTTTAACGAAATATCTCAAAAAAACTGGAAAGGGATTGCAGCCGGGCTCTCTCTGTACGCAGTGCATTGGTTTTATGAAATTTTAAACGCGCTCATCCAGCATTTTTCAGGGCATGCTTTATGGACGGTTCCGACCGGAACCAGTTATTTGTTGCTGATCGGTGTCGGCGCGGAGCTTTCCATGATGTTTGTAACGGCTGGGTTGATTTTAAGCAAGATTTTGCCGGAAGATCCCAAGTTGAAAATTGTCGGCATCAACAACAGGGTCTTGTTTGTCGTGGGGAATGCGGCCTTTTTTTCAATTTTTGAAATTTTTCTGGCCACCACCCCCGCATTTCACTGGGTATATCCCTGGTGGGGTTCTTTTCCCGTTTTTGTCACCGTATATATCCCGTTTTTTGCAGCTGCCGTTCTGGCATATGACGCTTTGCCCCGAAACCAGATTCTCTGGATTGCAGCCGTTTTCCTGGTCGATGCCGCCATGATGATTGTTTTTGCGGGATTACTGGGCTGGATCTAAATTTTTCCTTGTTCCGTCCCGCAATTAATCGGACAAACTAAATGTGAATCAAGGCATCCAGCGTTATTTTGGAGTTAAATTTTTTTAAAATTTTCCAAAATGTGATTTCGCTGTTGAGATTATTTCACAATGTAAATGAAATTAAATGGAGTAATCATGGCCCAAAGCATTCCTGTTTACAAGTCACAAGCGACAATTAAAAGCTTAGGCAATGAATATTGTATTTATGCTGACCGGATTGAGCTGAAATGCAGATTCCCTTTCTTTGCCAAAACATTGGTCATAAAAAAGGATGATCTTATTGCAATAGATATTTTCAAACCTCCCGTTATCAGAACATCGCTCATAGCCCTAAAACTTGATCTGGCAGATTTAAAAGAGCACGTGGGAATCAAAAGAAAAAATGGCTTTTTTAAACATTTAAGATTCACGCCAGAAAATCCAAAAGAATTTGTCGCGAAAGTTCAAGATATATTTCAACGGGAATGAGACTTTATTTTTTTGTCGCAGCTTTGTATTCCGCTGTGCGCTTTCCCACCATCTTCGGAAGATCCGATTGATCTATATTTTCTTCTATCAGTCTTTCAAAGGCGCTGCCAATCACCACGCCGTCAGCCATTGATGCGACATCAGCCACATGATCCGCGGTTGAAATGCCGAATCCGACACACACGGGCAGGGCTGTTACCGATCTGAGAACGTCCATCTGAGTGTTGATTTCCGATGTGTCCAAGCCATCGCTTCCTGTTACGCCTGTCTTGGAAACCAGATATAAAAATCCGGACGCTGAAGACGCAATTTGTGACATCCGGTCTTTGGGTGTCGTGGGTGCAAGAAGCCTGATTAAGTGAAAATCAGCTCTTGGCCAGTCAAAGGTGAGTTCGTCGGATTCTTCAGGGGGGAGATCCACGACCAAGGCGCCGTCCGCGCCGGCAGAAACGGCATCCAGATGAAATCGATCAATCCCATATGAGAGGATAGGGTTGAAATAACTGAAAATGACCACTGGAATATCTGTTTTTTTTCTTATTTTCGGGATCATTTCAATGACAGTTTTCAGAGACACTTTGTTTTTCAGTGCACGCGCGGAAGACCTCTGAATGACCGGCCCATCTGCCGTGGGATCTGAAAAAGGGACTCCAAGTTCAAGAATATCGATGCCGTTTTCACACATGGCGTAGATGATCTGAAGGGAGACATCAACATTCGGATCACCGGCAGTGACAAATCCCACTAAAGCTTTTTCATTGTTTCTTTTAAGACTTTCAAATTTTGTTTGAATTCGGTTCATAGTCGATTGGGCTCCTGTTATTAATTCATCACAATCCTTGGGAAGACACGATCCCCAGGTCTTTATCGCCGCGTCCGGACAGGTTGACCAGAATGATGTCAGCCTGTGGTCGTTTCTTGGCCTCGATCATGGCCGCCGCAACTGCATGGGAACTTTCCAAAGCAGGAATGATTCCTTCCAGCCGGCACAGGGTTGAAAAAGCTTCCAAAGCCTGTCGGTCGTCTATGGCTGTGTATTGAACACGTTTTAAATCTTTCAAAAGCGAATGCTCAGGCCCCACGCCGGGGTAATCCAAGCCCGCAGAAATCGAATGGGCCTCATGGATCTGCCCGTTTTCATCCTGCAGGACATAGGATTTGGAACCGTGCAGCACGCCGATGGAGCCGGCGCAAAGGGTGGCCGCGTGCTTTCCGGTTGAAATGCCGCATCCCGCCGCCTCAACCCCGAGGATTTCCACCGGATCATTCAAAAATGGATAGAAAAGCCCCATGGCATTGCTGCCGCCTCCGACGCATGCGACCAGCAGGTCCGGAAGTTTGCCTGTCTCTCGGTGAATTTGTGTTTTGGCTTCTTCACCGATGACTTTTTGAAAATCCCTCACCATCATGGGGTAGGGGTGGGGTCCCGCCACGGAGCCGATCACATAAAAGGTATCCCGAACTGCGGAGACCCAATAGCGCAGCGCTTCATTCATGGCGTCCTTGAGGGTTCCTGTTCCGGATGATACCGGCACCACTTCAGCGCCCAAAAGTCCCATCCGCTTAACATTAGGCGCCTGTCGGGATATGTCTTCAATTCCCATGAATATTTTACATTCCATCCCGAATAATGCCGCAGTGGTGGCTGTCGCCACGCCATGCTGGCCAGCGCCGGTTTCCGCAATCACTTTCTTTTTCCCCATCCATTTGGCCAGCAGGGTCTGTCCAACGGTGTTGTTGATTTTATGGGCCCCGGTATGCGTTAGATCCTCCCGTTTCAAATATATCTGCGCGCCGTTTAAGTGTGCGCTCAATCGCTGGGCATGAAACACCGGCGTCGGGCGGCCGGCATAATGCGTCAGAAGATGCCTGAACTCATCTTGGAATTCAGATGTCGGCGCGCATCTTTGATACGCGGATTCGAGTTCCAGAAGGGCGGGCATTAGCGTTTCTGCGACATATCTGCCGCCATAAATCCCGAAGTGACCTTTTGAATCCGGATAAACATTATTCGATAGATTCATGAAAAATACTCCTTAATGGTTTATCGAGAGAAGCTTTGTTTACATTTTGTATGAACGCTCTGGTTTTTTGGATGTCTTTTTTCCCTGGTGAAAATTCAACGCCTGAACTCACGTCAACGGCATCGGGTTTTGAAGCGGCAATCGCATCAGAAACATTGTCCGGCGTGAGTCCTCCGGCAAGAATAAATGGAAAGTGTTCCCCGAAATCCACCGCATCCTTCCAGTTCCATTTCATGGCATTGCCGCCGGGAAGTATCCCTTTTTCACATTCCACCAGAAAAGAGGAGGCATTGTACAAAAAAGCGTTTTCCACAGAAGGATCCGCGTTCAAGTAAAGAGCCTTGATGATGGGGACTTTAAGAAACAGTAATTTTTCCACATAGCCTGGAGGCTCGCTCCCATGGAGTTGGATGGCTCTGATGCCGAAGAAAGTCACAATGTCGATAATTGCATCCAGGGATTCATTCACAAAAACGCCGACAGGCCGAACTCGATCGGGAAGGGCTGCAGCAATCGTCCCTGCCTGTTCCGGCGTTACATACCGTGGACTTTTTTTGTAAAAAACAAAACCGACGGCATCTGCGCCCAACTCAGCACAGGCCAATGCATCTTCCATGCGCGTCAATCCGCATATTTTAATTTGAGGTGTATTGTGCGGCGGATTCATTGATTTATCAATCGATAAGCCTTATTCTTTATTTAAGAGCGACCGGATAAATGCTTCAGGGTCGTTCGACCGGACAATGCTTTCACCGATTAAAAAATTGTAAATGCCGGCCTTTACTGTCTGCTCAATGTCTGCGCGGGCATGGATACCGCTTAAGGCAACCGGGATCTGAAAATCGCTGAGTCCCGCGGACATTTCTATGGAACGATTGACGTCAGTTTCAAAAGATGACAGGTTTCTGTTATTGATGCCGATCAGCCGGGCGCTGGTGTTTTTTATTTTCTCAAGATCATCCATCGTATGGATCTCCACCAGGGCGTCCATTTTTAGGGTGTCGCAAAGGTCAAGATACTCCATGAGCTGATTTTTTGAAAGAATTCTCGCAATCAGCAGAACGGCATCCGCGCCAATGACAGCGGATTCATAGATCTGATAACTTGAAATAATAAAGTCTTTCCGCAGCACCGGCAGCGTTGATGTTTTTCTGGCAGTTGTCAAATCTTTGATGCTGCCTTTAAACCATTTGGATTCAGTCAGCACAGATATTGCAGCTGCGCCGCCGCGCTCATAAGCAGCGGAAAAATGCGCCGCATCCAGATCAAGCCGCATGTGTCCCTTTGAAGGAGAGGCGCGTTTGATTTCTGCAATAATCCGGAGTTTCGGCGTCTGTCTGCCGGAAAGGCTTTTGATAAAAGGACGGCGGCTTGTAAAATCCCCAAGCTCGGCGCTCAGGCTGGCTTCAGGCCGTGTCTGCTTGAGTTTGGCTACTTCTTCTTTTTTATATTCAATGATCCGGGATAAAATATCAATCCCCATCATGCGTTCTCCTGAGTAAATGCAACCAGCGCCTCAAGTTTTTTCATGGCATTGCCCGAATCAATGGAGTGCTCGGCTAACTGGATGCCTTCTTTGAATTTTTCCGCTTTCCCGGCAGCCGTGAGAGCGGCCGCGGCATTTAAAAGGACAATGTCGCGCTTGGGGCCTTTTTCACCGGATAAAACTTTTTTCGTTATTTCGGCGTTTTCTTTTGGCCTGCCGCCGATAAGATCCCCGGGATCAGCATTATGTCCGAAAAACTGTTCCGGTGTAATATCATACGTAAAAACTCTTCCATCTTTGAGTTCGGAAATCCGGGTCGGCGCGCAGACAGATATTTCATCGAGTCCGTCATGGCCGCAGACGATAAAAGCGCGCCTTGCGCCCAGCATGTTCAAGGCATGAGCGAACATTTCCGTTAGTTGAGGGGCATAGACGCCCAAAATCTGACAGTTGGCTGCAGCCGGGTTTGTCAGAGGGCCGAGCATGTTGAAAATGCTTCTAAGTCCGATCTGTTTTCTCGCATTTGCCGCATGCCGCATTGCGGAGTGGTATAAGGGCGCAAACAAAAATCCGATACCGATGTTTGCCACTGCCTCCTCCACAAGCTCCGGTTTGACATTGAGATTCAGGCCCAGGGCCTCCAGAAGATCGGCGCTGCCGCACTGGCTGGAAACAGAACGGTTGCCATGTTTGGCCACTGTAACGCCGCAGCCAGCCACCACAAAAGCAGTTGTGGTTGAAATATTGAAGGTTTTGGCGCCGTCACCGCCGGTGCCGCATGTGTCGACTATAATAGGTGCGGCCGCCGCAATACGGACGGCTTTCCGGCGCATAGCGATGGCAGCGCCTGCCAGTTCTTCATAGGTTTCTCCTTTTGTGGAAAGGGCGCCCATCATAGCGCCGATCTGGGCGTCGCCGGCCTCGCCGGAAAAGATCTCCATCATCATGTCCGACATTTCCTGCTGGGTCAGATTGGACCGGGAGATAATTTTTTTTAAATGATCCTTAAACATGTCAACCCCTCCTATTCAGTGATGAAGTTTCGCAATAATCTTTTGCCAACCGGCGTCATAATAGATTCCGGGTGAAACTGGATTCCCTCCGTGGGATGGTCGCGGTGCCGGATACCCATGATCTCTCCGTCATCTGTTTGGGCAGTAACGTACAGACAATCGGGCAGATGTTCCCGTGAGACAGCCAGGGAGTGGTACCGCATGGCGGGAAACGGCTTGGTGATGCCTTTGAAAATTGATCTCCCGTCAGCGGTTATCATGGAAGTTTTGCCGTGCATGATTTTTTTGGCTGAAATGACTTTTCCCCCGAACGCCTCGGCAATGGCCTGGTGTCCTAAACAGATTCCCAAAATCGGCTTTTTACCGGAAAACATCTGGATCACAGGTATAGAAAGCCCTGCGGAGTCAGGCGACCCAGGTCCCGGCGAAATGACAATCCCTTTTATCCGGTCATTTTCCAGATCTTTCAATTTAAATGCGTCATTTCTGTAAACCACCACTTCCTCGCCCATTTGGCGCAGATACTGCACCAGATTATAGGTAAAAGAATCGTAATTGTCGATCATCACAAGCATGGTTTCCCTCTTTTAATTTTGCTTAGAAATCATCTCAAGCGCTTTCTGAATGGCCTTGGCTTTGTTGACCGTTTCGATGCGCTCTTTTTCCGGATCAGAATCCGCCACTATTCCGGCGCCGGCATTGACGGTGAGTGTTTTGTCCATAATGCATGCGGTTCGAATGGTGATGGCAAGGTCCATGTTTCCGCTAAATGATATATATCCCACCGCGCCCCCATAAGGCCCCCGCGGATATTGTTCAATTTCTGCGATCAGCTCCATGGCCCGGACTTTAGGCGCGCCGGATAAGGTTCCGGCGGGAAACGACGCTGCCATGAGATCCCATGCATCATAATTGGACTGAAGATCACAGGTGATATTTGATACCAGGTGCATGACATGGGAATAACGCTCGATAACCATCAGATCCGTAACCTGTACTGTTCCGGTTTCCGCCACACGCCCGAGATCGTTTCTGCCAAGATCCACCAGCATGAGGTGCTCGGCGCGCTCTTTTTCATCTGCGAGCAGTTCATCGGCCAGGATTCTGTCTTCCTGTTCATTCTTGCCCCTGGGTCGTGTGCCGGCGATGGGTCTGAGCGTAGCCACGCCGTTTTCAAGCCTTACCATGGTTTCCGGGGAAGAGCCGACCAGAGCCATTTCGTCCAAGTGCATAAAAAAAAGGTAAGGGGAGGGGTTGATATAGCGCTGGGCCCTATAGAGCAGCAGAATGTTTTTGGGCGCATCGCAGACAAATGGCTGGGATATTACCGTCTGAATCACTTCCCCTGCATAGATGTTGGATATGATGGTTTTAACCTGGAACCGGAAAACCTCTTCATCGATAACGGGCGCGAGCCTATAAGATGCATTGTCATTTCGGGTTAAAGGCCTTGCTGGCGGATTGGAGATACCATCATAAAGGGTTTCAATCTTTCTTATGGCCGCATCATAAGCGGATCCGGGGTCCGGCAGATCTTTTTTATATGAAATAACCACAAGCATCAGGGAATTCCGGATATTGTCAAAAATCAGGATTTCATCTGGCATCATAAAATGAGCGATGGGTTTTTCCGCAGGCCAATTGTTTTCTATTTTTTCAAAAAAAGAGACGGTTTCGTAGGTCAGATATCCCACCAGACCGCCCCAGAACCGGGGAAGATCCGGCATTACCGCCGGCGTATACTCTTTCATGCGCTCGCGTAAAACTTCAAAAGGTTTTCCATTGTGGGGCATATTTTCAACAAT
The DNA here is from genome assembly GCA_025453995.1 of Desulfobacterales bacterium. Lineage (GTDB taxonomy): Bacteria > Desulfobacterota > Desulfobacteria > Desulfobacterales > Desulfosalsimonadaceae > JALOPH01. The sequence goes on along the minus strand of JALOPH010000048.1, from coordinate 6,309 downwards.
CTTATTATTTTTAGTGATTTCAATTCGATCCCCATAAATACGGTAATGGGTTCGAGCCGAGGTGCTCAAGAAACTGTATCGCCCCCATCGCTCCCCACCTTCCACGCTCTCAAACAGAAAGGCAGGGCCTTTGTCTGAATAAATTTTTTGAAGAACCGACACCGGTGTCTCGGTATCCGCCAAGATCTCCCGGCATATGGGCACGACTGTATGGTTTGCAAACAACTGCTCAAATGTCTTTTGATCGGGGAACTGACGCAGCAGCATTTACGGCTCCTTTATTATATTTTAAATTGTGCTCAAAAAAAAACCGCGGGAGATTTTTCCCACGGTTTCTAAAACAAAAAACCGCGGGACTTGGACCGCCCACGGTTTTTATTAATTTTAATAATGCTTCCGCCGGCAGGCCCTAAGTCAGGCGCCACCACCACCAGAAGCGGCTATTGAGTGTCTGATAAGTTAAGTTATTTCTTGGAATCATCGTTAAAGTCTTAATAATTTAATTTTTACTTAGATTTAAATTGATGATATGAGTTTGTCAAGTTATTTTTCCGTGACTTATACACCGTTTAATAAGGATTAAAAATGATTGCCGAAATATTATCTACCGGCGATGAAGTCTGCTTCGGCGCCATTGTGGACAGCAACGCGGCGCATATTGCGGCAATCCTTTCGGATATGGGCGTAGAAGTTGTCCGACATGATTGCGTGGCCGACGATTTGACGTCGATTGTTACAGTCCTCACAGAAATCGGAAAACGCGCTGATATCGCCGTTATCACGGGCGGCCTGGGGCCTACTGTTGATGATATCACCGCAGAAGCCGCCGCCCTGGCTGCCGGTGTTCCTTTGGTTCTCAACCATACAGCAAAATCACTTATTGAAAATTTTTTTTCAAAATTTTCTCGGAAGATGGCGGATTCCGATATCAAGCAGGCCATGTTGCCGGAAGGCTCAACGCCTATCTTTAATGAGATGGGAACCGCGCCTGGATTTATCATTCCCATCGGCAAATGCCGGTGTTATTTTCTTCCAGGGGTTCCCAGGGAGATGGAGCGCATGCTGGATGAACAGGTGGCATCAGATATTATCAGATGCCGCGGCAGCGATCATATTTCCAGCAGAACATTCATGCTGTCGGTTTTCGGCCTTCCGGAAGCGGTTGTCAATGACCGCCTGAAAGGAATTTCATCTGTTTTTCCCGGAGTCAAACTCGGCATGCTGGCAAGATTTCCCGTCATTCAAGTAAAGCTGACTGTTTACGGAAAAGATAAGGATGCCATCCATCTCATCGGTCAACAGGCAAAAGCTTGGACAGTGGACAAACTCGGAGAAACCGTGTTTTCAACCGAGGGCCATGCCATGGAGACAGAAGTAGGGGAAGTTTTGAAACAGAACCATTTAACCATCGCGGTGGCTGAAAGCTGCACCGGCGGGCTGATATCGCATATGCTGACCAATGTGGCCGGAAGTTCGGAATATTTTTTACTTTCCGCAATCACCTATTCGAATCAAGCCAAACAGAATCTATTGGGCGTGTCTTCCGAAACCATTGAAAAATACGGCGCGGTTCATGAAGAAACCGTCAGGCAAATGGCCGACGGCATCCGCAGGATTTCAGGCGCGGACATCGGCCTGTCAGTGAGCGGCATTGCCGGTCCCACCGGCGCGACGGCCGATAAACCCGTCGGCACGGTTTGCATCGGCATTTCCATGTCCGGAGAACTTATTGGCCGGAGGTTTCAGTCCCCCTTTCAAGAACGCTTGTCAAACAAGCAGATTTTTGCCATATGTGCGCTGGATATGGTAAGAAGGGAATTGATGAGATTAAAAATTAAAGGAAAATTTTAATGGGATGGCTGGGAAAAGTTATCGGCGGGACCATCGGACTCGCGCTGGCAGGACCTGTGGGCGCGGTTGCCGGCGCTGTTTTCGGCCACATGTTTGATTCTGATGAAAGCCAGCGGTTGTTTCAGGGGAACAAAGCGCTGACGCCGGATGAGCGCGCCCAAATGACCTTTTTTGTGGCGTCTTTTTCCATGCTTGCAAAGATAGCCAGGGCTGACGGCCGTGTGGTGGATTCAGAGATCACTTCCGTCCGGCGATTCATGTCTGAAGACCTGAAATTGAATTCCCAGAGCACGCGCGCGGCAGAGATGATATTTAAAACCGCCTTGAATTCCCAGCAGGGTTTTGATGATTTTGCCGCTCAATTTTACCAGCAGTTTAATGGCCAGCCTCAGCTGCTGGAAATGATGATCGATATCCTGATTCGCGTTTCAGTGGCTGACGGCAAGCTCAATGAAATTGAAGAACGTTTGATCCGTTCCGCTGTCGGGATTTTTCAAATCAACATAGACTTGTATCAAAAAATCAGGTTGAGATACATTCAGGATTCAGACAAGTATTACGCGATTTTAGGATGCGACAAAAGCGATTCCAATGAACAGGTCAAGCAGCAGTATCGAAAACTGGTCAGGGATTTTCATCCGGACACCATCGCATCCAAAGGCCTTCCTGAGGAATTCATCAGGTTCGCCACTGACAAGTTCCGTGAAATCCAGGGAGCTTATGACATCATCAAAAAAGAACGAAACTTATAATGGAGGTTTTTGTGATTAAAATGATTTCGGGTGATTTGGCAAAACTGGACACGCCCTGCCTTGTGATCCCTGTCTCTGAAAATAAAAACTTATTTCATGACCCGTTGATTTCCGGATTAATTCAAAAGGCGATCAACAGCATTGACTTTAAAGCAAAGTCTGGGGAAGAAATTTTTTTCTATGACATGCCGGAAGTAAAGGCCAAGAGAACGCTCTTTATCGGTCTGGGCAAATTTGAAAAAATCAATGGGGAAACATTGCGCGCGGCGGCAGGAAAATCCATTAAGCGTTGCATTAAACGGAATATATCCACGATGATTTTCTGCGTTCCGGATGAAGGTGAAATGCCTGGGGACAGCCGGGATATGCTTGAGGGCCTGATGGAAGGCGCCTGCCTTTCCAATTATATATTTGATCAGTATAAAAAAGATAAAAAGCACAAACCCCTCAAGCAGATTGCTCTTTATTCTCATGCTCACAAGGATGGAAAAAGCCATGTGCCTGCTTCTTCTGTAGAAACGGTCTGCCGGGGGACGATCCTTGCGCGTGAATGGGTCAACTTGCCCCCCAATGACAAAAGACCCGAGCAATTTGTCCAGTCGATCCGCCGAAAGGCTGAAAATGAAAATATACGCATCTCTATCCTTGATGAAAAAGCCCTTAAAAAACATAAAATGGGAGGGATTCTGGCCGTGGGGTCCGGCAGCCGCAGTCGGCCTTCCATGATCATTCTGGATTACTCTCCAAAAAAATCCGTGAAATCAAAAACAAAAATCAAAACCGTTGCGCTTGTGGGCAAGGGGGTCACCTTTGATTCCGGCGGCATCAATTTAAAACCGTCAGACGGCCTGGCGGATATGAAAATGGATATGTCCGGCGCCGCCGCAGTTGCCGCGGCATTGATTACGATATCCAGACTGAAAATTGGTTTACGCGTTGTTGGACTAATCCCCATTGTTGAAAACATGCCATCCGGCGATGCGGCCCGCCCGGGGGATATCATCACCACTTTTTCAGGAAAAACCGTGGAAATCGGCAATACGGACGCCGAGGGGAGACTGATTTTGATCGATGCCATGAGTTATGCGGAAAAAGTTTATAAACCAGATGCCATGATTGATCTGGCCACATTAACCGGCGCCTGCGTGGTGGCGCTGGGTGAAAAAATAGCCGGCGTTTTTTCCAGGAATCGGGAATTAGCGGACCACATCATCGATTCCGGCGAAAAAACACATGAGCGATGCTGGATGATGCCCATGCCGGAAGATTACAAGGAGATGCTCAAAAGCGATTTTGCAGACATCAAAAATATTACCGGGGTCCGATGGGGCGGGGCCATTACCGCCGCCTTGTTTTTATCAGAGTTTGTCCAAACAGACCGATGGGCCCACATCGATATTGCCGGACCGGCTTATGCCAAAAAGGAAACGGATTACTGCGCCGCCGGCGGAACAGGATTCGGCGTCCGCCTGGTCATGGATGTGATTAAAAAAATTTAACCCTCAAGGTTTTGGAGTACAGCAAATCCGATGCGAGTTGATTATGAAAATGTGCTGATAACCGGTGTGGCGGGTTTTATCGGGTATCATCTGGCCAAACGCCTGCTGGACGCGGGCGCCCGAGTTATTGGCATTGATAACATGAATCCCTATTATGATGTGTCTCTGAAAGAAAACCGGTTGAAAGAGCTGGTGCCTTATGCCAACTTTAAATTCTATCAAATTGATTTAACGGATTTAAAAGGACTGGAAGACATATTCAAGTCCGGACAATTGGATGGGGTCGTGAATCTGGCAGCCCAGGCGGGCGTCCGGTATTCGCTGGAAAACCCCCATGCGTACGTGAATTCCAACCTGGTGGGGTTTGTTAATATTCTCGAATGCTGCCGTCATTATAACGTAAAACACTTAGTATTTGCATCGTCAAGTTCTGTTTATGGGGCAAACACCAAAATGCCCTTTTCCGTGCACCAGAATGTGGATCATCCGGTCTCTTTGTATGCGGCCACGAAAAAAGCAAACGAGCTCATGGCCCATACATATGCGCATTTGTATCAGTTGCCCTGCACGGGATTGAGATTTTTTACAGTTTACGGCCCCATGGGGCGTCCGGATATGGCGCTGTTTCTCTTTACCCGTGCGATTCTTGCCGGGGAGCCCATACAGGTGTTTAATCACGGCAAAATGATGCGCGATTTCACTTATATTGATGACATAATTGAAGGCGTTGTCCGCATCTTGAAAAAAATGCCGGAACCCGATCTCAACTGGTCAGGAGATGCGCCAGATCCCGGCACGTCTTATACCTGCTACCGGTTATATAATATCGGCAATAACAACCCGGTGTCCCTGCTGCATTTTATCGAAGTGATTGAGAAAGCGCTCGGCAGAAAAGCTCTCCGGCAGTATTGCGACCTCCAGCCGGGCGACGTGGTTGAAACCTACGCGGATATTGATGATTTGTTCAAAGCAGTTGGGTTTGCGCCAAAGACTTCCATTGAAACGGGCATTGAAAAATTCATTGGCTGGTATAAGTCATATTATCATATATGAACAGATGGTTTATTCTTGCCGGCGCTTTTCTGATCATCATCGGCATAGCCTGGCCCTGGTTGGGCAAACTTCCGATCGGGCGACTGCCCGGAGACATCATTGTATCCCGGCCGAATCTGAAATTTTATTTTCCGATTGCCACCATGGCGATCATCAGTATTATTTTATCTTTAATCCTGTGGCTGTTGAAAAAATAAGATGCGGCATTAAGATGAAGAGGCTCAAATGGAAATTACAACAGGCGGCTGGCTCTTTTTAATTGTATCCTGGAGCGTCATTATTGGATTAAACTGGTTCTGCTTTTACAACATATTTAAAGAAAATAAAGAAAAGATCGTGGATACCATAGACATTGAAGCAAAAATCGATGAAATCGATCCCTCTTAACTTCTGGCTTGTTTTACGGATTTTATCCTTATTCCCTTTGAAATATGAACTGATTTGGATTTAAACGGCAAGATGATTTTAAATACGCATTGTCCGAAAAAAGTGATGACTGGCCGGGATGCGATTGCCAAGATAAAAACAGGCAGTCGTATTTTTATAGGATCTGGCTGCGGAGAGCCCCAGCATCTCATCCATGAGATGGTCCGCCGGAAGGATTTGCAGGATATAATGATCTATCAGATGCTTTCCTTTACGCTTGCACGGTATATCGACGACCCGAATTTTATGCGCAGATTTTTTTTAAAATTGTTTTTTATAAGCCGGGATATGCGAAAAGCCGCTTTTGAAGGTAAAATAGATTATATCCCTGCATATTTATCCAGAATTCCTCAATTGTTTCACGACAAGTGGATCGGGTTAGATGTCGCACTCATTCAAATCAGCCCTCCGGACAAACACGGGTACTGCAGTTTAGGGGTTTCCGTGGACATCACCCGGGCGGGAATGGCAAACGCATCTATGGTGATTGCGCAAGTGAACCGGCAGATGCCAAAAACCCGAGGCGACTGCTATGTGCATATCGATGAAATTGATTTTTTTGTGACGCATGATGAGCCCCTTGTCGAATATTTTTCAGCTGTTCACAAGGATTATGAAGTGGCAAGGCGAATCGGTCACTATGTCTCCCAACTCATTGACGACGGCGCTACGCTCCAGATTGGTTTCGGTACATTACCGAATGTAATTCTTCAATTCTTAAATGAAAA
>JALOPH010000233.1 GCA_025453995.1 Desulfobacterales bacterium | reverse complement strand
CAAAGCATCCTCTTGACTTGCTCGCTCATGCTGTATATATTGTTTATACAGTATGACATTGTTATGGGGAGTTGTTATATGAGCACACAAATGATTGTAAGGATTGATCCCGCGCTCAAAGCCAAGGCAAATAATTTCGCTAAAGCCGAAGGGAAAAACGTCAGCGAAGTCGTTCGTGAATTACTGGAAGCCTATGTCCGAAACCGGGACATCGGATCATATATCGATGACCTGTGGAATCGCACGGGGAAAAAGCTGAAATCCAAAGGAGTCAGACAAAAAGATATTCAACAGGTTATTGATACAGTAAGAGCCGGGAAGTGATAAAAGCCGTTGTTGACACAAACGTTTTTGTTTCTTCATTTTTTGGAGGAAATCCCAAAAAAATTATCGATCTCTGGAAAACCGGCCAAATTGTTTTGTGCCTTTCAGGAGCCATTATAGATGAATACGTTGAGGTGCTTCGGCGGCTCGGGCTTCAGGATGAACGGGAGTTGGAAGAACTGCTGGAGATTTTTGCCACAGGGATTCATGTGATCTTTGCTGCCCAAACGCCGAAACTCAATATTGTTTGCAAAGACCCGGATGATAACAAATTCATAGAATGCGCCGTGGCGCTGAAAGCCGCCTATGTCGTTTCAGGTGATAAAGCGCTGATCAGCTTAAAAGAGTATATGGGAATCAAAATCCTCACCCCGACAGAATTTTTACATCTTATTCGAAACGATAGAAATGCCGACCGATAAATTTTTTGAAATGGCATCACTTCAAAATCAGCATTGCATGGCGTGTTCATATACTGTTGCAATCGCAAATCATGAGAACTTGAATTTAATTTTGAACTTGAAAATAGATTGTGTTATTGAAAAGAAGAAAAATTATTCATTGGCGCAGATATGAAAGAACGGGATAAAAAATATTTAAAAAAACAAGTTGTCGAGCTTCTGAAAGATGAGCCGGAAGTAAAGCGTATTGTTATTTTTGGTTCATTTTTAGCTTCAGCGCATCCTCATGATATTGATATTGCCGTATTTCAAAACAGTGATCAGGCATATTTGCCGCTGGCTTTAAAATACCGGAAAAAGATGAGGCCGTTGTCGCGCAAAATTGCATTAGATATCGTTCCAATTAGAGAGAACGCGGAGCAGAGCCAATTTCTCTTGGAAGTCAATTCCGGAGAGAAGATATATGAAAGATGAGTCGCGGGCATGGATCGTTTTTGCCCAGGAAAATTTGACATCCGCCCAAATCCTTTACTCCAGCCATCTTTACAACCCATGCCTCCAAAACATTCAGCAAGCTGTAGAGAAAGCATTAAAAGCGATCATCATCGAAAAATCCCTTCGGTTTTCTAAAACCCAAAATATTCTTGAATTGAAACAGGTTCTCAGTGATTCAGATATCAGTATCGATCGGTCTGATGATGAAAGAGATTTTCTGGATACGATATATCTGCCGTCTAAATACCCATTATCAGGCGTCTTGCCAGATTTTAATCCCAATGAGCAGATCTGTTTGGATGGTTTAAAGATTGCTGAGAAAGTTTTAAAATCAATGAAAAAAGTATTAGATTCAGACAATTAATCAGAATGGTGATGGGCGATTCTGGATAGCGAATAAGAGATTAGAGTAGATTCGGTCCCTTTTTCTCAAATGAATTGAGAGATAAGCTGTCTGAATAGGTGAAATTGACGGTCGCCGCAAAGGGATAAACAGGATTCGGATTAAATTTGTATCAAATCCCCTATCGTGTTTAATTCAATCTATCAGGAGTGTAGACACTATTGATTTCCCTTTTTGGGCAGGCACAGGGGCCTGCCCTTGCTTTATAGGCGGGAATCTGACATGTGCCCCCTTGTTCCCGCGAAAATTAATGCTGTTGGGCTGTGATGCGATGGGGAAAACCAACATCATTTATGAAAGGATAGTATTTTTTCCTCCTCTGGATGGGCTGGAGATTGAAGAAGAGGGGGGCTTGAACTGAAAATGTTTCAAATCTTTTGGCATGAATTCTGGGGACAATGATTAAATTTGACCGGGTTATACACAACGGTGTTGTACTGACCATCAACCAGCGCTTTGACATACTTCAAGACGGAGTTGTGTGCGTCCTCAACGGCATGATTGACCGGGTGGAGCGCCGGAATCAGGCTATATCGGAATATCCTGCCGCAGAATACATCGATGCTTCCGGCGGAATTATCATGCCTGGTCTGATCAATGCGCACACCCACCTTCCCATGTCTTTGTTCCGGGGGCTTGCCGATGACCTGCCCCAGGGGGAATGGCTGAACCGTCATATTTTCCCGGCTGAGAAGACATATATCAACCGGGAAACAGTAAGAATCGGAACTCTTTTGTCCTGCGCGGAGATGATCATGGCCGGCACCACCGCCTGTTGCGACGGGTATTTTTGCGAAGATGCCGTGGCCCAGGCATTTTTCGAAACCGGGCTCAGGGGGGTGCTGGCCCAGGGAGTGATTGATTTTCCGGCGCCGGGCGTGCCGGACCCGGAAAAAAATGTAGAATCAGCCGCCGATTTTATATCAGCCTGGAAAAACATATCCCCGCTGATTACGCCTTCCATATTCTGCCACTCGCCCTACACCTGTTCTAAAAAAACATTGGTCAATGCCAAAAAAACCGCCGATGACCTGGGAGTTCTGTTTCAGATTCATGTGGCAGAGACAAAAGCCGAGGCGGATCAGATGCAAGCTGATAAAGGCGTGTCGCCGCTTCAGTATCTCGATGGGTTAGGTATACTGGATCGCCGGACCCTTCTCCACCATGCCGTATGGGTCAGCAATGAAGATATGGATATCCTGGCAGAAAGAAATGTCAGCGTGGTTCATTGCCCGGAAAGCAACATGAAACTGGCCTCGGGTGTCGCCCCGGTGCCGCAGATGATACAAAAAAGCATCCGTGTGGGATTGGGCACCGACGGCTGCGCCAGCAACAATAATCTGGACTTGTTTACTGAAATGGATTCAGCCGCCAAGCTGCATAAGGCCGTAACCAAAAAACCTACGGTCATGGACGCCAGAACCGTTTTGAAAATGGCCACCATTGACGGCGCTAAGGCCATCGGCATGGGCGATCGGATCGGCTCCATCGAGCCCGGCAAACAGGCGGATATTATAATCATCGACACCCGCAAGCCCCATCTGACGCCCATGTATCATCCGGAATCTCATCTTGTGTATGCGGCGCGGGGGTCTGATGTAAGGGATGTTTTTGTTTCCGGTGAACCCATTTTAAGACAGTATGAATTCGTCAAAATGGATGTTCATGAGATCATAAAACAGGCAGCCCTGATCGGCGATGCTGTTAGGCCGATGACATAAACATAATTGAATGTGAATGGAGTCTATCCCCACTGATGTTTTGAATTTGTTGGGACGGACTTACAGCGCGCCCGATTCGGGCAAGGATGAACCCGCCCCTGCAATCCAGGCGATACTGTTTTTAAGGTACATTTCGGGAGACTTTAGTGATGAAAATTGCCGATCTCATTCAAACCGCCCGAGGCGACCACCCTGCGGATCTTCTGTTGACGGACGCAAAGATCATTAATGTTTTTACAGGAGAAGTCCAACGCGCCAATATAGCCATCAAGGACGGGTGTATTGCCGGGCTGGGAGATTATGATTCCGTTGAAACCCTCGACCTGAATGGGAAGTTTGTCGCGCCGGGCCTGATTGACGCGCATGTTCATATTGAAAGCGCGATGGTGTGCGCTTCTGAATTTGCCAGGGCAGTGATTCCCCGCGGCACGACTGCGATCATCGCAGACCCTCATGAAATCGCCAATGTTTCGGGCATTGCCGGCATTGAGTATATGTTAATGGCGAGCGGGAACCTGCCGCTGAATGTTTTTTTCACGCTGCCGTCCTGCGTCCCGGCGACCCTTATGGAGACATCCGGCGCAACGCTTGACGCCGAAGCGCTCAACCCCCTGTTGAATCACCACCGAATCATCGCCTTGGGGGAAATGATGAATTTCCCCGGAGTGATTCACGCTGATCCTGAGGTGTTAAAAAAGCTCGGTCTGGCGATGGCGCACGGCAAAAGGGCGGAAGGACATTGCCCGGGACTTTCAGGCAGAGCATTAAATGCATATCTTGCGGCCGGGATTTCCAGCGACCATGAATGCACCGACCTGGATGAGGCCATGGAAAAGCTTCGGGCCGGCATGCATATCATGATCCGGGAAGGGACCGGGGCAAAGAATCTGGCCGGTCTTCTGCCGGTTGTGTCCGCAAAAACCGCCCACCGGATCATGTGGTGCACCGACGACCGACACCCCCATGATATTTGTTCGGAAGGCCACATTGATGATATGATTCGCCGTGCAATAGGGTATGGCATGGACCCCATAACCGCTATCCAGATCGGCACCATCAACCCGGCAAGGTATTTCAATTTGAGGCACATAGGCGCCATTGCGCCGGGAAGACGGGCGGACTTGATCGTCCTTTCCGACCTTGACCGTTTTGAGGTCAGGCAAGTTTATACAGCCGGAAAACTTGCGGCACAAGCCGGCCGGATGGCATATGAAATCAAGGAAGATCCAGCCGATCATATGTTTTCCACTATGAATGTGGACCTGTCCAGGCTGGATTTTACAATCCCTGCAAAAACCAATCCTGTCAAGGTCATTGAAGTGGTTCCAGGCCAGATTGTCACCCGAAGGATTTTAATGAATGCCGCCATAGAAAACGGATTTGCCGTTTCCGACCCTTCCCGCGACGTTTTAAAACTGGCGGTGGTGGAGCGCTACAAAGGAACCGGCAACATCGGAAAAGGGTTTGTTAAAGGTTTCGGCCTCCAAAGGGGCGCCCTGGCGTCCAGCGTGGCCCATGACTCACATAATATTATTGCGGCTGGCGTGACCGACGATGATATGAAGGTGGCTGTCAAAGCGCTTGTTGATTCAAAGGGCGGACTGGTCGTTGTTAGTGACGGGGATATTAAAGCATGTCTTGGCCTGCCCATCGCGGGATTGATGTCCAACCGGCCATTGGAGGCGGTCCGCCGCCGCATCGATAAACTGACCGGCGCTGCGAAAGAACTTGGGTGCCGGCTCCCCGATCCGTTCATGACCCTTTCGTTTCTGGCCCTGCCCGTAATACCCGAACTCAAGCTGACCGACAAAGGGTTGTTTGACGGGGGCCGGTTTGAACATGTGCCATTATTTTCGGAATAGGACAATCACCGTCAAGGAGGTTTTATGGCATACGATGCCGGGCTCGCCCAGCGGATTGAAGAAGCTCTGGAGGATACTGCCGGGTTTGAAGAAAAGAAAATGTTCGGCGGCATATGTTATCTTGTGAGCGGCAATATGGCCTGCGGGGTTTATAAAGATTATCTTATCGTCCGCGTCGGTCCGGACGCTTATAAGAATGCACTTGCCAGACCCTATGCAAGAGAATTTGATATTACCGGCAGGCCCATGAAGGGTTGGGTCATGGTTTCAGAGCAAGGATATGATGATGACGCCGCGCTCTATGCATGGATTCGCATGGGACTGGATTTTGCCGGATCTTTACCGCCGAAATAAAATTTTTGTTAATAGCATGATTCTGCATGTGGACATGGATGCGTTCTTTGCTTCGGTGGAGGAGCTCGATCATCCCGAATTAAAGG
>JALOPH010000232.1 GCA_025453995.1 Desulfobacterales bacterium | reverse complement strand
CGGTTTCCGTTCGGGCACTGACTAAACATTCCCCATCGACCTGAGTATGGACCAAGCAAGCGGTTGCAGCGTATGCGCGACCGCGCTCAGAATGACGCCCAGTGCAATCGGTGATCCGGCGATCTGCGCTGATTCGCCGAAGCTAAGCGGAGGCTTCACAAGCTTTCCCGCTATCCGGTGAGCGCTGAACCAAAAAATGGGCGCGATGGTAAACATAAGGATGTAGAAGACAGCAAGTCCCTCCATTCCCGTTGCGCTGCGCGCTGGGATGATGATAAGCGCCGATGTGGCCAGCGCTATCGGGATCGTCGCGAGCCTTACAGGAAGCCACGCATTGCCTTTCCCCAGCTTGAAGAAATAACGTCTCTCCCATCGCAGCAGGAACGCAAGCGACACGAGAGAAAAAACAGCAAACAGTGATAACAGAATATGAAAAGGGTGCATATGGAAATCTTTCCTGTTTTTTGGTGTTAAAAAAATAATATCATACCTATGGAAGCATTGCCCTGCTGCGCAGGGATGAAATCAGAGGCCTGCTTTTTTTCAATTCCTGATCCTCTTCGGCCAGGATTTTCAGCATCGATTTTTTGATAAAGCCTTTTGCATCGATTCCGCCGATTAACATCAACATGCGCTCGGCCGCGTCGAGACGTCCCCACAGATAGTCGTTTTCACGGTATTCCAGCCGGGTAAAAGCATTAAAGTGGCCTAACGATACCCCTTTGAGTTTGGCTTCGGCTCCGCCTGCCTCGAGCATGGCCGCATCATTGGGGCTGATGCGGAATACATTGATTTCCTGTAATTCGCCGACATTGCCGATGATGCAATAAGGATAAATCAGCGCATCCCAGAACGGGAACCCGAGGTACCTTAACAGGAGCATTTTGATCTCATCCCTGGGCCATCGGGCAACATGCTGATGAGACCTTTGCAGAAATTCTTCGCCAAATCCTGCCAGGTGTTTCTGTATATGCCCGGCAATTAAAACTTCCACCCCATTGACAAGATCCAGATAGCTGTTTAAAAAATCTCCGGCGCACGCGCCCTTATCGAGGCAGGTCCGTATCCGGTCTTTTGAAAATATTTTACAGGTGACCTGCTTTAAGTCCTCGGGGATCACCCCGCCGGCCATCACCCGCCGGATGCGCCGGATCATCCCGTACATCATTGCTTTTAAATCATCAACTTTCTTTCTCTTTCCGGTTTGTTCAGGTCCGAGTTTCGTATAAAGGGTATTCACGCCCTGTATGACAAAGCTGATCCGCCGAAGGGTGTAGCCGAGATCATAGACCTTTAGAAACGCCACTTGCCTGGGTGTCGGCCGGATTTCTTTTGTAAACAGTCCCTGCCCGTTCGCCCACTCATGGATCACGTTCCGGACGAAAACAGCATAGCCGCTGTTTTCCGGATAGTTGCACAACTGATTGACCACCCGCGCAAAGGTTTCCGCCACGCGATTGAGCTTTACGCGCACATACGTCCCGTATCCCATCCCGAAGCGATCCATGGCCTTGACATGCATGCGGTCCCGCATGGCGTCCACGTCATATTTGCTCTTGCCGCTTAAGACCTTCTCCGCATCGGGTTCAGCCAGGATTTCCGCTTCAATCCCCTGATAATGCTTTTCAATGATTTCGTTGATCATGCGCACCCGCTCATTGAATGCCTGAACCTGGAGGAGGTCCTCATAAATCGTTTCATGGGCCTGAATCTGACTGACCGGAAGACCGAAACTCTCCTTGATGGCCTGCACACCGGCGCTTGCCTTTTCCTTGACATAACCGGATATATGATCCCAGAGGTTGTTTCCGGCTTCTGCTTTTTCTTTTTTTCCAACAGATTGCGGATGGGGTTCAATAAAGAGGATTTTCCGCTCCACTTCCGTTGCCGCCGGCCGTCGGATCACCGCCTCGATGCAGTGGCCGAAGGGCTTGTTATCCAGAATGCCGCCGTCCACAAAGGGAGTTTTTTCCACATCAACACCTGCCATCTGGTGCTCCCGAAAGAACTCAGACACGGCGTCGGGCAGCGGAATCCAGTCTTTTTGAGAATCGCAATAGATATTTTCCAGACGGATCGGCGGGAAAGCGACGGGAAAACACGACGTGGCCCGGGCGGCAAATGCCAGCATGTTGACGTATCGGCCGTTGAAATGGTCGATATTTTCCGATGCATCGTATGCAAACCGCATCACGTGCCGGTAACGGTGATCCGTAATACCCGCCGGATGCAGGGCCGGAACCGGGATTTCATAACCGTTATAGTCGGTCATGGTGACGAACAACTCCAGCTCATGGCCCTTTGGCATCAGGGAGTCGTCCGATTTTCCAAGATGCTCCATTGTTTTCAGGGCCTCGTAAAGCCAGCCGAACATGTAATCCCGATACGGCGGCGATGGCTTCTGACGCCCCATCCAACCGGCGATGAGCTTGTGGAGCCAATTCCCTGTTTTACGCAGAATGTGAGGCGTCAGCCGGTTTGCAAGAAGCCCGAAGATGTTGCCCCGGTCCATCCATACATCCCGCAGTGAATTCTGGGACATGTCGTGGGCCAGACAGCGTGCCAGCGCCACCCCGTTGATTCCGCCGGCGGATGTCCCGGAAATGACATCCACCAGCACCCGGGTGCGCACATCATTGTTTTTTGCCGCCAGATCCTTGAAAAATTCCCAATAGACAGATGCCGAATCTTTGTCCGGATCAAAAGGATTGTTCGCCGGGTCATGGATAAAAGCCGCTGACGCCCGGACGATCTTGTGAATCTCCCGGGTGATGCCGTGCATGTAAATGGCAAGGGAAACTCCGCCGTAGCAGACCAACCCAAGGCGTAATTGCTTTTCGTTGAACATAACTCACCCCGTTTAGTTGTTGATTGTCATTTTGAATAATCGTGGTGATGCGCTCCCGTTCGATGGACGTCTCCCCGATCATAGGGTTAGCTGATCTACGCTGGGTCAGGCATAAACCGGCGTTCCGTTGTCTTGCCTGGCGCGCAGTTCGGCAAGCATCTGCTTCTCCGTGAGGCCGGCCGCCCATGCCGGCCGCAACTCGAAGTGAGGCTGGTCAACGATGGTCTTCCAGCTTCCTCCCCATTCAAGACCCAGATCCATTCCCAACACGCCGACGGCATTGTACTTGGGGGAATCCGGCAAGTACTTGTTTCCCTCAAAGACGCCGACGTCAAATGCGATGCCGAAGTTGTGATTGGAGTATCCACCCCGGGCATTGGTGACGATAGCGCCCGGCTGTGTCCGGCCCTGCGCATAGAGAGCATCCTGCTCTTTGTAAGTCCTCAGGCCGCTGATGATTTTGATCGTGATTCCAGATGCTGCCGCCTTCTGCACGTGCGACCGGGTGATCGGGCGCACCTCCGGCAACAGCGTGGCAATGGTTTTTTCACTGCGGCTGTCTACTCCAGCTATGGCCTCCGATGGTTTATGGCCGTCAATCTTCTTTCCTACCAGGCGCTCGTAGATCGCGCCCCATGTTTGGGGGCCTGCTTTGCCGTCAACGTCGATGCCGAGCTTCTGTTGGACAGCGGCAATCATCTCTTCGATTCGCATAGTTTTGTCTCCCGGTGATATTTGCGGTGGTGAATGCGAAGCTCCGTGGCGGCTATTTAGTACCCGAACGGAAACCGCATCTTTTGGTCAAATACTGCGTTCTCGAAATTTTTTGATCCTCGACGCAGCGCCGCTATGCCTGCGGTCAAAAAATTTCTGCGGCCTTGTCCTTGACCAAAATCTACACTTTCTGTTCAGGCACTGCTATGAAAAGACAACCGCATAACTCAATTTTCACCGCAGCATAACGTAACTTTTAAAATTTCACCCGGCCGCCACAGGCGCATCCGTGGCCCCCATGTCCCGGTACCCCGGCTCACGATCAGCGTCATCTTGCCGATTTTATATAATCCTTCAAAAAGGGGATACATACGCTTGACTAAGTAACCGAACGGCCATACCTGGCCTCCATGGGTGTGACCGCAGAGCATCAGGTCAACACCGGCTTGGGCCGCTTTATCAATGTCCAATGGCGAGTGTGACAGTAGGATTGTCGTTCCCGGAGGCCGGCCTGCCAGTGTTGCTTTTACGAAATCTCCCTCCCGGCCGGACCATTTTCTCACCGTCATGTCATCCACACCGGCAAGCACTAATCCGGGGTTTAATTCTACCCACGAATCAACAAGAACTTTAAAACCATCTGCTTCTATCATGGAATCCCTCTTGCTGATATGCCCGTAGGATTCATGGTTGCCAAACACGGCCCACACGCCAAGCGGCGCTGAAAGACGATGCATTATGATTAAAAGTCCCTCCAAAGGCGCGCCGTGCGCCTCAAATATATCGCCGAGCAGTACAATGAGATCAGGTTTTTCCGCCTGAACCTGTGCAACCCGATCCGCCAGCCACTTCTCACCGATAACAGAACCTGCGTGTAAATCCGATAAAGCAACAATCACTTTGCCGTCCATCTCAGGCGGAAGTCCGGAGATATTGACGTCGTAATTCTGTATTACAGGCGGCCGCATACCTTGAATCATGGCTATCATTGAAAGAGTCACACCGGCAAGGATTGCCCCGCCTCTCAGCGAAGGCGTGATCCGCGGGAGGATTAATCCAAACCCTGTGAGGATATCAGCAGTAAGAATACAGACAAAAATCAGGAAGAGGGAGGCCATCCAGTTCATGCCGATCAGCTCAAGAATTGCGGCGGAAGTGCCTGTGGCGCCATGGCCATATATGCGGCCAATTAAGAACATAAACCAAAAAATAAGACCGATGATGGCGAGACCTTTTGTTGTGATATGATGCTTAATCAGGGGCACAGATCCCGCGCGCCAGAAAACGTAAAGGTGCATCAGGGTGATGATTGTTAAAAGGATTGTTCCAAATATGCGCATAAAATTTTCCTTGTAATTCGTGTAACGCATATCAGAAATCCAATCTTATGTCAGGGATATTTTCCAAATAATCGGCAGGTGAGGTCCGGGTTTTGATTCAGATGAAACGCTATCGGATAAGATCATGAGCTTAGTATTAAGATTTCAGTGTGAGCAATGTGAAAAATAAAAGCCGATGGCTTTTGCTCCCATCTTTATCTTAATCTTTGAAACAAACTCCTTATCCCGACCGCTATGCTTTCCTTGATTGATATTTGTTCTTGATTTTTTTTCAAATTTAGAACAATAAAAATAATAACCAATGTTTACGTTGCCTGGCGCTCTGAAGTTTGCTTGAGATTTCGAACTACAATCTCTGCGTGAAAGTCTCCATAAATTTGTGGATATGTAGAATGAAAGAGACATGCCGGCCTAATCACATCAGAAATTATAGCCTGCCGATTTTTAAGTTTTTATGTCTTCCTTTTGGGTCACTATTTCGACTGGTTCCAATTCAATTCATTACTGTAAATAACGATGAATCATTATGTGCGGGGAAATGGGAACTAAACACAAAATTTAAGGTGGATTATCACTGTGTTAAAGGAGACAAAATATGCAATTGAATAAATTTGTTATCTCTGCATTGATTTTGGCTTTTATAACCTTAATGCCTTTCCAATTTTCAGCCGCAGCCGCCACATCCGATCTGTTCTTTTCAGAGTATATTGAAGGCACCAGCAATAATAAGGCGCTCGAGATTTACAACGG